>JACORX010000308.1 GCA_016179165.1 Candidatus Rokuibacteriota bacterium
ACCTCAGACAGTGCACAAGGCGCAAGCCTGCCGGCCCCGGAGGCAGCCCAGCTACTGGGGCCCCTTGATCTCCGCCTCCGCCTGCTCCAGCCAGAAGCGCATGTCCATCTCGCGGTACATGGTCGTGGCGGTGGTGAGATGCTCGCGGGTCTCCTCACGCTCGCCCGTGCGTCGGGAGAGCTTGCCGAGGCCGAGGTGGCAGTGGGCCACGAGGGGGCGCATGCCGCGCGGCTCGGCGAGCGCCAGCGCCTGGCGGTAGTGGGCCTCGCCGACGATCGCCGCCACCTGCCCGTGGCCGTCGCCGGCGAGCTGCTGCGCGCGGCGGAGCTGCTCCAGCTCGGCGTCGCGCCGTGGGCGAGCGGCGCGCCAAACAGCGCCATGATTCCGTCGCCCATGACCTTGTTCACCGTGCCTTCGTAGCGGTGGACGGCCTCCATCATGCGTTCGAGGACGGGGTCGAGGAGCTTGCGCGCCTCTTCGGGATCGCGGTCGGCGAGCAGCTCCATCGAGCCCTTGAGGTCGGCGAAGAGGACGGTGACTTGCTTGCGCTCGCCCTCCAGCGCAGCCTTCGAGGTGAGGATCTTCTCGGCGAGGTGCTTGGGGGTATAGGACTCGGGCGCGGCGAAGCGCGGCGGGCCGGCGGTAGCCCCGCTGACGGGATGTGCGCACTCCAAGCAGAACTTCGCGGACGGGGGCAATTGGGTGCCGCAGTTCGCGCAGCGGGCTGCGAGCGGAGCCGCGCACTCCAGGCAGAACTTCGCCTGTGGAGAATTCCGGTCTGGCATCGAGGGCAGGTCATTGGGGTCTGCGCGAGGCTACGCTTGGGGCGAGACCCCGTCAAGAAGCCGGCGAGGCTTCCGCGAGACCAGCGCCTCCGGCAAGATCGGCAGCGACGTCACCCGTACGCCGAGCGGCTTGACCGCGTCGGCAACGGCGTTGGCGATGGCGGCGGGCGCGCCGATGGTGCCGCCCTCGCCCATGCCCTTGCGGCCGCCTGGTGTGAGCGGCGACGGTGTTTCCAGATGGCCGAGAGTGAAGGACGGCAGGTCTGCCGCCGCCGGCAGCGCGTAGTCCATCAGGCTCCCCGTCAGGAGCTGGCCGGATCCGTCGTAGACGAGACGCTCGCCGAGCGCTTCACCGATCCCTTGGGCGACGGCGCCGTGGATCTGGCCCTCCACGATCATCGGATTGATGACCGGGCCGCAGTCCTCCACGACGACGTAGCGTCGCACCGTTACGCGGCCGGTCTCGGCGTCCACCTCGATAGAGGCGACGTGGACGGCGCCCGAGAACGTGGGCCCCGACGGGTCGAAGCGCTCGGTCACTTCGAGGCTCCCCGGCCCCACCACGCCCGCCACCTCCGCGAGCGTAACGCCGCGGTCGGGCATGCCGCGCACGGAGACGCGATCTCCGTTCAGCGCGAGGTCGGCGGGGCTCGCCTCGAGGAGCCCGCCGGCCGCGGCGAGGATCTTTGCCTTGAGCGCCCCCGCGGCAACGCCCGCTGCGCCTTGCTGGGCGATGGCGCCGCGGCTCGCGAAGGTCCCGCTGCCCTCGGGCGTCTCATCGGTGTCGGGCTGTGAGACGACGACCCGCTCGAGCGGCACGCCCAGCTGGTCGGCCACGATCTGGGCAGCCGTCGTCGCGTGCCCCTGCCCCTGCGAGGAGAAGGACAGCAGGCAGCGCACGGAGCCGTCGGCCTCGACCGACACGCGCGCGGATTCAGGCCCCGGCACCTCGACCATCCCGCGCCGCCGATAGGTCGCCGCGCCCATGCCGGTGTACTCCGTGTAGCAGGAGATACCGACGCCGAGGAGCCGGCCGCGCGTCCGCGCCTCGTCACGCTCGCGCTTGAGCGCGTCATAGCCGGCGAGCTCGAGCGCCACCTCGAGCCCCTTGGGATAGTCGCCGCTGTCGTAGACGAAGCCCGCGGCGGAGGTGAACGGGTAGGCGTCGCGTGCGAGCAGGTTGCGGCGGCGGATCTCCGCGGGGTCAAGCCCGAGGCGCCCGGCGAGAAGATCGAGCGTGCGCTCCATGACGAAGGCGCCCATGGTCATGCCGACACCGCGATAGGCACCGAGGGGCGGCTTGTTGGTGGCGACGGCGAGCGCCTCCCAGGCATAGGCCGGCGTGCGGTAGGGCCCCGGGATGATGCCGGCGGTGCCGGGCGGCTCGAGTGCCGCCGTCAGCGGATGGATGTGATACGCGCCGTTGTCCGAGACGACGCGCGCCCTGAGCGCGAGCAGGATCCCATCGCGATCCGCGGCCGCCTCGATGTCCACGCTCCCCTCGCGCGCCTGTGAGGCGGCGGCCAGGTTCTCGCGCCGTGTCTCGATCCACTTGACCGGGCGCCCTGCGGTCCACGCCAGCGCGGCCACGGCCAGATCCTCCGGCAGCACGTGCATTTTCTGGCCGAAGCTGCCGCCGGTGTCCGGCACGATGACCCGGACGTGGCCGTCTGGCAGGTGGAAGGCGCGGGCGAGCGAAGTTCTCAGGATGTGCGGGGCCTGCGTGCCGGTCCAGACCGTGAGCCGCTCCCCCTCCCACGAGGCGATGATGCCGCGAGGCTCGAGCGGAGAGGGCGAGCAACGCCCGTGGCAAAACATCTCGCGCAGGACCACGGCCGCCCGCGCGAACGCGCCGTCCACGTCTCCGTGGGAGTAGTCGCGCCGAAAGAGCACGTTGCCGGGAACGTCCTCGTGGAGCAGCGGGGCGCCGGGCGCCAGAGCCGAATCGACATCGACGATCGGCGCCAGGGGCTCGTAGTCGACCTCGACCAGATCGCAGGCGTCGGCGGCCTGGGCCGGGCTCTCCGCGCAGAGCGCGGCCACGGGCTCGCCGACGAAGCACACTCGCTCGGGAGCGAGCGCCGACCACTCCGAGGGCCAGAAGCCAGGGCCTTCCAGTCGCGGTGCCAGTGGCCTGACCCACTCCGGCAGATCCTGCCCCGAGAGCGCGGCGGCCACCCCAGGCGCCTGCCGCGCGCGATCCGTGACCACGCGGCGCACTTCCGCGTGCGCATACACGCTCCTCACGAAGGCCGCGTGGAGAAGCCCCGGCAGCCGGAGATCGTCGAGGTAGGCGCCGCGCCCGGTCAGCAGGCGCGGGTCCTCGACGCGCTTGACGCTCCTGCCCTGGAGCCGCGGGGCGACGCTCAGACGCGGGCTCCGGGAAGCCTCAGGGCTTGGCTACGCGAGGCAGGACCTCGCCGGCCAGGAGCTCGAGCTGCTCCATGCCCCAGTTGAGCGGGTTCAGCACGATGTGCTCGCAGCCGCCGAGGGCGGCGGACTTCGCGCGGATCTTCTCGGCCAGCTCCTCGGCCTCGCCCAGGAGGTAAAACTCTTTCCAGTACGGCAGGTCCATGCCCGAGTAGACCTTGAAGTGCGGCGCGGCGGTCTCGGGCTTCTCGCCCTTCTTCAGCACGTAGACGAAGTTGGAGTAGACCTTGGTCATGTCGCCGGGCTTCCTGCCGAAATCCCCCATGAAGCGCTGGATCTTGCTCCAGTCCCCCGTGACCATCTCGGCCGTGGCCGAGGAGTGCGGCACCCAGGTCTTGGCGTACTTCGCGATCCGCTTGAGCACCGGGTCGATGTTGGTCACGGTCTGGCCGTAGACCTTCTCGAAGGGCTGGCTGCCGCCGCCGATCCAGATCGGCGGATGCGGCTTCTGGACGGGCTTGGGATCGATGCTGAGGTTCTTGACCTGGTAGTACTTGCCCGTATACGTGACGCTGTCGCCGGCCCAGAGCGCCGTCACGAGCTCGAGCATCTCGTCCATGCGGCGCCCGCGCTCCTTGTGCGGGATGCCCATGAGCGCGAACTCTTCCTCGTGCCAGCCGACCCCGACGCCCAGAAGGGTCCGCCCGCCGGAGAGGAGATCGAGGGTCGCCCACTCCTTGGCGAAGTAGGCGGGATTGCGGAGCGGCAACACCAGCACCATGGTGCCCAGCTTGATCGTCCGCGTGACGCCTGCCAGCGCCGACAGCAGCGCCACGGGCTCGAGCCAGGTGCAGGCGTAGGCGGGCGGCGTCATCAGGAGGTGGTCGATGCTGACCGCCGAGTCGAAGCCCAGGTCTTCGGCGCGGCGGAGATAGGCACCCATCTCGGCAAGCGTGGCGGTCTTGGGCCCGAGGGCAAAGCTCGGGATGCGGAGTCCGAATTTCATCCCCGCGGCTTTCATCGGAGACCGTCCTCCTTCTTGGCTTCGGCGACAGTCAGCCCGCCGACCCGCGGATGCGGCCTGCCGCCGTCGGTGACGGCGAGCGCGACCAGGATCTCATCTCCGCGTGGCGCGTCACCCAACCTCACCTCCATGGCGTCGAAGTGGGTGCGCACGAAGGCCGCGTCCTTGTAGTGGAGCGGCACGTCTATGGTCGCGCCGGGCCCGCCGAGCTTCTTCGCCGACGGGATGATCGCCTTGCCGCCGCCCACCGCGGCGCGGAACGGCGTGCCGAGCGTGGGGTGGAGGATGGCCGCCGCGTGCTCGTACTCGCCGTGCTCGCCGACGATCGCTGCTTTTCCATAGGAATGCACGGGCGCGCCGAGCGCCGCGACGGCGCGGCGGCCGAGCAGGTCGCCCAGTTCCTCGCCGGTCTTGACCAGCTCCTGGAGGTCCTCGACGAACCGCCCGGCGAACGGGTTCTCGATCACCGCGATGGCGGCGACCTTCTTGATGGGCCGGGCGGCCTTCTTGCCGCCGTCCTCGTAGATCTCCTCAACGACCGTCAACAGCTTCCGGATGCGCATTAGTGGCCTCCTCCAGCGGGTCCGTGTCCTTTGACGACGTCGGCGGCGCGGGCCGCGGGCGGCGTGTTGCGGCTCCGGCCGATCTTGATCTGCCCGTCGATCAGCACCATGGAAATGCCGAAGAGGTCACCGGCCGTGAGCGCCTCGAGGGCCGTCGTCCCTACCGAGCCGATGGGTGCGTCAACGATGCACAGGTCCGCCTCGCGGCCGGGCTCGATCACGCCCACCGGGAGTCCGTACACGCGCGCGGTATTGCCCGTCGCCATGCAGATGGCCGCCTCGGGGGCGAGACCCCCGAGCGAGGCCAGGTGCGCGACGACTCTCAGAATGCCGAGTGGCACCACGCCCGTGCCGGACGGCGCGTCGTTGCCGATGATGATGCGGTGAAGCGCCTTGGCTTCCCTGGCGCGCTCGAGGGTATGGAGCGCCGTCTTGCCGTTGCCGCAGTGGACGATCTCGAGGGCCATCTGCGTGGCCACGAGCGAGTCGATCTCCCGCTCGCTCATCGAGGTTGTGCCGCCGTTGATGTGGCCGACCACGTGCGGCTCGGCCTCGAGGACGACCTCCGCGCTGATCGGGCTCGAGCCCGCGATGGACGGCCCGCCCGTGTGGATGGTGACGGTCATGCCGTGCTTCTTGGCCCAGCGGACCATGGGCGCGGCCTCCTTGCCGGTCCTGACCGAGCCGAGCCCGATCTCGCCGACCAGCGTGACGCCGTGCCGTGCCATCTCGGCGAAGTCCTCCTCGACCATGCCGAGCTCGAGGATCGGCGCGCCTCCATGGACCTTGACGCCGGCGGGGCGCAGGTTGGCGTAGGCCTTGGCGGCGACGACGGCGAGCGCCTTCAGTCCCACGATGTCCTTGGGGCGCCCGGGCAGGTGGACTTCACCCGCCGAGATCATCGTCGTGAGCCCGCCGTTGAGCCCGGACTCGATGAAGTCCATGGTCCGCTGGCGCGGCGTGAAGTCGCCGAAGACGGGATGGCAGTGGGAATCCATCAGGCCGGGGATGACGGCGCTACCCTTGGCGTCGATGACCGTGTCGGCCTCGCCGTCGAGCCCCTTCCCTACGGCCGCGATCTTGCCGTCGGCGATCACGATGCTGTCGGCGTCGAGCAGGGGATTCACGATGTCGCCCGACACCACAAGCCCGATGTTCTTGATCAGCGTCTTCATGTCGGCTCCCTAGACTGTTAGAAACGCGCGGCGGGCGGCCTCATCTTCGAGCAGCCGTGCCATGGCGCCCTCCCACCGGATCTCCCCCTTCTCGATGATGTAGGCCCGGTCAGCCAGCCGCGCCGCGAACTTGAGATTCTGCTCGGAAAGGAGAATGGTCAAGCCCTCCCGCTTCAACGCCGCGATCTGATGTCCCAGCGCCTGGACGACCACGGGCGCGAGCCCCTCGGAGGGCTCGTCGAGAAGCAGGATGCGCGGGTTGCCCATGAGCGTGCGCGCCACGGTCAGCATCTGTTGCTCCCCCCCGGAGAGGCTGCCGCCGCGACGGCCCGCCAGCTGGCCCAGCTTCGGGAAGTACTCGTACACTCGCGAAGCGCCCCAGCGAGTACCGCCCTTGGCGCCTACCAACAGGTTCTCCTCAACCGTCAAGTCACTGAAGATGCGCCGGTCCTCGGGCACCCAGCCGATACCGAGCTGGCTGATCTCGTGGGTGGGGAGCGCGGTGATATCCCGCCCGCCGAGGCTGATCGAGCCGCCCGTCACCTCGACCAGCCCCACGATGGCCTTGAGCGTGGTGGACTTGCCGGCGCCGTTACGGCCGAGCAGGGAGACCACCTCGCCCTCGCGCGCCTCGATCGTGACGCCGTGGAGCACGCGCGAGAGACCATACGCCGCCTCGACGCCCTCAAGGCGCAGCATGGAGGTGTCCCCAGGGCGGACTGTGGGTGAGACGGACGCAGGCGGGAAGCCTAGGCGGGGCCGGAGCGACCGATGACGCGGACTTCCAGATGGAGCAGGCGCCGATCCACCTTGCCGAAGTCCTCGCGGACCTCGCCGCGGAAGCGCTCGACTTTCTCGTCGAGGGCGCCCAGCCCCTCGGCGACGGCCTTGATGTCGGACCTAAGGTCCTCGGCGACGACGCCCATGTAACGGCGGGTCTCGGCGGCGCTGGCGTCGACGCGCGCGAGAATTCTCGACTCGAACTGCTCCATCTGGAGTCGCGTCTCCGCTGCGCTCTCCCGGATCTCCTGGCGGAGCTCGGTGCGGACCTGCTCGCCCATGGAGTGGATCTCCTGGCGGAGATCTGTGCGGACCTGCTCGCTGGTGGCCTGGATCTCCTGGCGGAGTTCCGCGCGGACCTGCTCGCCCATGGCGCGCATCTCCTGGCGGAGTCCGGTGCCCACCTCCGACATCTCCTGGCGCAGGTCGGCCCCCATCGCGGACATCTCCTGGCGGAGCCCGGTCGCCGTCGCAGACATCTCCTGGCGGAGTCCGGTGGCGGTCGCAGACATCTCCTGGCGCAGGTCGCCGCCGAGCCGTTCGAGGTCCGACGAGTCCGCGGGCCGGGGCATGCGTCATACTCCCGCACCTCGCGCGGCACTGTCAACGGTATCCCGGGAGATACGCGTGCCATTACTCAGCCTCCCCCAGATACACCCTCTGAACCTGCGGATCGGCGCGGACTTCGTCGGGGCGGCCGTCGGCGATGACGCGCCCCTGGTGGAGCACCATGATGCGGTCGGCGACCGAGAAGACCAGGTCCATGTCGTGCTCGGTGAAGAGCACCGTCAGGCCCCGGTCGCGCGCGATCCGCTCGGTCAGGGCCATGAGAGCGCCGCGCTCGGCAGGCGCCATGCCCGCCGTCGGCTCGTCCAGCAGCAACACCGCAGGCCGGTTCGCCAGCGCCAGGGCCAACTCAAGCTTCTTGAGGTCGCCGTAGGCCAGCACTCCCGCCGGCCTTCCAGCCTGCGCGGCAAGGCCAACCTGGTCCAGTAGCGCGCACGCGGCGTCCACGTCCAGCCGGGCAGCGCGTCCGAGCAGCGAGTACGTCCGCTTCTCGTGGGAGAAGAGCGCCACCTGGACATTTTCGAGCGCCGTCAGCGACGAAAAGGTCGCGGTGATCTGGAAGGTGCGGCTCAGGCCGCGGCTCCACACGGCGTGCGGGGGCAGCCCGGAGAGGCGCTCACCCTTGAATCGCACCTCGCCCGCGTCGGCCTTGAGGTGGCCCGTGAGCATGTTGAAGAAGGTCGTCTTCCCCGCCCCGTTGGGGCCGATGAGTGCGCGGATCTCGCCGCGCGGCATGGCCAGGTCCACGCCCGCCACGGCCTGCACACCGCCGAAGGACTTGGCGAGCCCGCGCGTTTCGAGAACGGGCGCGCTCAGGAACGCCTCCAGTCGAGCACGCCGGCGATGCCGCGCGGAAAGGCCAGCACGAGCGCGATCAGGATGCCGCCCAGCCCCACCTGCCAGTAGTCGGTGTACCGCGTGATCACGGTGTCGAGGAGCTTGTAGGCGGCGGCGCCGATCAGCGGGCCGGAGGGCGCGCCGACACCACCCAACAGCACCATGACCAGCGGCTGAACCGACATCGGCGCCTCGGTGTAGACGGGAAAGACGCTGCCCTTGAGGAAGACGAAGATCGCTCCGGCGAGACCGGCGAAGAACCCCGCGACGACGAAGGCCGTCCACTGGAGCGCGCGGATGTTGATCCCGACGGCCTCAGCCCGCCGCGCGTGGTCCCTCACGGCCCGGAGCGCGAGCCCGAAGGGCGAGGCCGCCACGAGCCGCAGCAGGACAACGCCGGTCCCAGCAAAAACGAGCGCCCAGTAGTAGTAGCGCACCGGTGACTTGAGCCACGGCGGCGGCCAGACGGACAGGACGCCGTTGTCGCCGCCCGTCACCTCGTCCCACTGGTGGACGACGGCGAAGACGATCTGGGCGAAGGCGAGCGTCAGCATGGCGAAGTAGATGCTCGTGAGCCTCACACTGAAGTATCCGAAGACGGCGGCGGCGGCGGCGGCCACTACCGGCCCGGCGAGAAAGGCCAGCGGCATCGGCCAGCCCGCCAACTGGAGCAGCAGCGCCGCGCCGTAGGCGCCGAGGCCGAAGTAGGCGGCGTGGCCAAAGGACACCATGCCGCCCGTGCCCATCAGAAGATGCAGGCTCGCCGCGAAGAGGGCGAAGGCGAAGATCTCGATCGCCATCCAGACCCAGAAGGTCGGCAGGAGAAGCGGCAGCGCCAAGAGGACCAGGCCGACCGCGGCGAGCCAGGCCGGATGCCACGGAGCGCGGCGCTCCCCGGCGACGGCGCCGCCTGCCGCGCGAAGCAGGACCTCCGGCCGGCCGAGGAGCCCCCAGGGCCGGATGATGAGCACCACGGCCATCACGATGAACATGAGGACGATGGAGGCCTTGGGCAGAACCAGGACACCGTAGGCGTTGAGCACGCCGATCACGAGCGACGCCAAGAGAGCGCCCCACACCGAGCCCATGCCGCCTATCACGACGACCACGAAAGCCTCGACGATCACGGTGGTGTCCATCACCGTCGTGAGCGCGAGGCGCGGCACCTGGAGCGCGCCTCCAAGCCCCGCGAGGAACGAGCCCAGGACGAAGACTCCCGTAAAGAGGCGCCTCTGGTCCACGCCGAGGGCCGCGACCATCTCCCGGTCCTGGGTCGCCGCGCGAATCAGGATGCCCCAGCGCGTCCGGTGAAAGACGAGCCAGAGCCCGAGCGCCACGAGCGGACCGAAGACGATCACCGCGAGGTCGTAGCTGGGAAAGAGCTGGCCGGCGATGGGCACGGAGCCGGCGAGCCCGGGCGCGGCGGGGCCCGTCTTGTTGTCCGCCCCCCAGACAAAGCGCACGGCGTCGGCAACGACCAGGACGAGTGCGAAGGTCAGAAGGAGCTGGTAGAGCTCGGGCGCGCGGTACACGCGTCGGAGCAGGAGGACTTCGACGAGCCCGCCGAGCCCAGCGACCAGGAACGCCGCGACGAGCGCCGCGGCGTAGAACGCTACAGGACCCAATGGGAGCATCGCGGAGAGCGAGTAGGTGAAGTAGGCCGCCAACATGTAGAAGGAGCCGTGGGCGAAGTTGACGATGCGCGTGACGCCGAAGATGAGCGACAGCCCCGAGGCGATGAGAAAGAGGAACATCGCGTTGGCGAGGCCGCTCAGCAGCTGGACGAAGAGGAGGGACATGCGAGACGGGTGCCTCCGCCTCGCGCGAGGCGGAGGCACCTGCCGAGTCTAGTTCACCGGGCGGAGCTTCTTTGTTTCGTCGTCGGAGGGCAGGACCTTTTCGCCGGGAATGTACTCGTGGTTGACCATGATCCCGACGCCGCGCGCGGGATCGATCTTGGTCGTGCCCACCCAGGCGCCCATCGTGGACTGGCCGTCCACGGCGCGGAAGGTGATGGGCCCGATCGGCGTCTCGACCTTGAGCCCCTTGAAGGCGGCGACGAGCTTGGCGGTATCGGTACTCCCGGCCCTCTTGATGGCCTCGGCGATGGACTGGTAGGTAACGTAGCCGATGAGCGAGCCGAGCACCGGAGGCTTGTCCCCGCGCTTCGTGTAGCGGGCGACCCAGTCCTGGTGCGCCTGGCTCTTGATGTCGTACCACGGATAGCCCGTCACGAGCATGCCCTCGGGCGCCTCGAGCTTGAGCGGGTCGATGTACTCGGGCTCGCCCAGAAGGATGCCCACAACGAACGTCTTCTGGAAGAGCCCCCGCTTCTGCGCCTCCCTGACGAACGCGAGCCAATCGCTGCCGAAGAGCGAGACGTAGAGCGCGTCGGGGTTCTGGCTCATGATGGCCGTGACGAGCGGCCCGGGCTCGATCTTCCCGAGCGTCGGCCAGTGCTCGCCGACGACCTGGACGTCGGGCTTCTTCTCCTTCAGCCGGTCCCGGAAGGTCTCCCAGGCGCGCTTGCCGTACTCGTAGTTGGGCCCGATCGTCGCCCACTTGGCGTACTTCATCTTCCCGGCCTTCTCCGCCAGCATGCGCCCCTGCTCGTAGGTGTTGGGCCGGAGGCGAACGACGTAGTCGTGCCCCTTGGACCAGGTCAGGGCTTCCGTCAGCGGCTCGGCGGCGACGAACATCACCTTGTTCTGCTTGGACCAGTCGGAGACCGCGAGCCCGACGTTCGAGAGAAAGGTGCCCGCGATGAGGGCGGCCTTCTCCGACTCGACCAGCTCCTGGGCGTGCTTGACCGCCTCAGCCGGCTGGCCCTTGTCGTCGCGAAAGAGCACCTCGAGCTTGCGCCCAAGAATGCCGCCCTTGGCGTTGATCTCCTCGACGGCCATCTCGACGCCGGCCTTGTACGGCCCCGTGAAGGGCGCCCCGATGCCGCTGTAGGAGTTGATCTCGCCGACCTTGATGGACGCCTGGGCCGCCGCCTGGGCCGGAAACGAAAGCGCCAGGCCGGCCGTTACGAGGAACAGGAGCAGTCGTGAGCGCATGGGAACCTCCTCGGGGTTCGTGTTGCGCTTGAGTAAAGCAGATGG
The DNA here is from genome assembly GCA_016179165.1 of Candidatus Rokuibacteriota bacterium. Classification (GTDB taxonomy): domain Bacteria; phylum Methylomirabilota; class Methylomirabilia; order Rokubacteriales; family CSP1-6; genus AR37. The sequence goes on from JACORX010000308.1 coordinate 11,206, forward strand.
CCGCGGGCTGTCAAGCCTATTCCGGGCGCGACAAGCCGCTTGACAGGAGGCGGCGCCCTGTCCCAGAGTGGGCGCCACTTCCGACCGGAAATGCCCGCCACTCAGCATATTGTTGACTACGCTCCAGCATGAGCCAGAGGCGCGGCCGAAGATCGTGTCGCCTACCTGCACGGCTCGTTCCTGGCGGGTGCGGCGTACCGGGACATCGACGTAGCGATCTGGTTGGACACGTCCCGGGTCCCCGCGGTGACTCGGACCGATACGCGCTCGATCTGTCGGAGGCTCTCCACCTCCGCCTCAAGCAGCCGGTGGACGTGCGGGCATTGAACGATGCGCCGCACACCTTCCGCTATCACGCGCTCAAGGGGCGGCCGCTCGTGGTCCGCGATCAGGAGCTCCTGGACGAGATGCGGGCGCGGACCTGGGACGAGTACTTCGACTTTCTCCCGTTCGCTCGACAGTATCTGCGCGAGGCCCTCAGTGAGCGAGGTGAACCTGGACCGGCTGCGGCAGTCGGCCGGGCACCTGCGAGATGCGGTTCGCCAGTTACGAGAGCTGGCCGGGATACCCCGCGCGGTTTTCCTTGCTGATTCCCGCGCGATCAACAGCGCGAAGTACCTGTTGATCGTGGCTGCGGAGGCGGCACTCGACATCTGCAACCACTTGGCGGCGCGGCGGGGAGGGAGGAGCCCCGAGGACTACGCCGACTGCATGACCGTCCTCGCCGAGATCGGCGTGATCGACTCCGACCTCAAGGCGCGGCTGGTCAGGATGGCGAGATTCCGGAACCGGGCGGTATCTGAAAGCCGACCTCGCCCGATCATCGATCCTGGCCCGCCGCCATTCCGACTGTGCGCCCGAAGCCGCGTTCGGCCCCCGGCCCAAGGGCGTGGGCTCCCGATTCTTCTCTTGACTTTACCGCTCATTCCACTAAGGTAACCAGCAACTTTCCAGGCAGCAACAGATTCGTGCACCGCGTCGTTGGAACCATGTCGTTGATCCGGCTGTTCTTCTGGGCAGGGCAGAAGTGTCTGCTCAAAACCGAGAGGAGGGTGTCATGAATGAGTCTCCCAATCGTCCTCGCGCTGGACTCAGCCGGCGTGATCTGCTCAAGGCCGGCGGCGTGGCCCTGGCGGCCACCGCGGCGGGCCCGTATGTGATTGGCACGCGGGTGGCCGGCGCGGCCACCCCGAAGCCGGGGGGCGAGTTCCGCTTCCGGGGCTACACGCCGCCGCACTTCGACCCCCACCTGACGGCGTCCTACACCACGATGATCAACCTGTCCTTCACCCATAGCCGGCTCCTGAAGCACAAGGCCGGCCCCGACGTGAAGCCGGGCACCTTCGAGATCGTGGGGGACCTCGCCGAGACTTGGAGCCAGCCCGACGACAAGACCTACGTCTTCAAGCTCCGCAAGGGCGTCAGGTGGCACAAGAAGCCCCCGCTCGATGGGCGCGAGCTGACCGCCGAGGACATCAAGTACACCTTCGACCGCTTCACCACCATCAAGGGGAACGCCAATCAGCACATGATGGCGACCCTCGCCAAGACCGAGGTGGTGGACAGGTACACGGTCAAGTTCACCCTCAAGGAGCCCGACGCCTTCTTCCTCGACTTCCTCGCCAACCCGATGGCCCTCTGCATCATCGCGCGCGAAGCCGTGGAGAAGTTCACGGACCTCAAGAAGCCGGAAGCCGTGATCGGGACCGGCCCCTGGATGCTGGAGGGCCACGAGCCCAAGGTGCGGACCACCTTCGTCCGCAACCCCGATTACTTCATCAAGGGGCTGCCGTACATCCAGCGGATCGAGGGCATCGACTTCAACGACCCGGCCGCGCGGCTGGCCGCCTTCGTGACGGGACAGATCGACGCCGGGCCCGAGTTCCCGGGCATGATGATCCGCCGCCAGGACTGGAAGATCATCAAGCACAATCGGCCCAAGCTCCGCTACGTGGAGTTTCCGTCCAATGTCATGAGCCACGCCGGGATGCGGACGGACAAGGCGCCCTTCGGCGACATCCGGGTCCGCCGCGCGCTCTCGATGGCCATCGACCGAAAGGCGATCCTGACGGCGACGGCGGAGGGAGTCGGGGTGATGAACCCGCCCATCCCGGCCGGGCTCATCAGCCTGGCCATCCCCTATGACCAGCTCGGCGATGGGCTCAAGTGGGACGCGTACAACCCGACGGAGGCCAAGCGTCTGCTGGCCGCGGCCGGCCACGCCAGCGGCTTCAGCACCACGCTCGAGTACGCGACCTACGGCTCCCAGGAGATCATCGACGCCGTGCAGATGGCGGTCAAGTTCTGGAAGGACATCGCGGTGGAGGTCAAGGTGGTGGAGAAACCCTACGCGGCCTTCTTCGCCACCGCCTACCAGGGCAAGCAGGACGCCATGATGTTCGGCCCGCAGTTCCCGGCGCTGGACCCCTGGAACTTCATGGCCCAGTACCTACCGGACGAGCCCAAGAACCAGAGCCACGTCAAGGACCCCGTGCTCGCGGACATGATCCTGAACACGCGCAGGATCCTGGACGACAAGAAGCGCCTGCAGCAGATCAACGCCATCCAGAAGTACATCGCCAACCAGGCGTACTACGTCCGATTCCCGTCCGGCGTCTACATCGCGGCGCTGGACCCAGCGCTGGAGAACTTCGCGCCCAACTTGGGCTACGACTACGGCGGCCGCATGATGGCCGCCTGGTGGAACAAGTAGGAGACCCGTCGGCGCGGGGCGGGGCTGATCACCCCGCCCCGCGCCGGCCGTGGCCACCTCGTGCTGCGCAAGTACTTCTTCAAGCGCCTGCTGGTCGCGATCCCGTCTCTTGTCCTCGCCTCGCTGATCGTCTTCTCGCTGGTCCGCCTCCTCCCGGGCGACGTCGTCGTCCTCATGATGGAGGAGAACCAGTACGCCGATGACATCGAGGCGATGCGGGCCAAGCTCGGCCTGAACCGGCCGATCTACGTCCAGTACTTCGAGTGGATCGGACGCGCGCTGGTCGGAGACCTCGGGGAATCGCTTTATACCCGCCGGCCGATAGCCCACGATCTCTTGACCCGCGTCCCGGTGAGTCTCGAGCTGGGGGCAGTGGCGATCTTCTTCGCCATCCTCCTGGGCATTCCCATCGGCATCGTCTCGGCGATCCGCCAGGACACCGCGCACGACTACGTCGCGCGCGGTGGGGCGATCCTCGGCCTGTCGGTGCCCGGCTTCTGGCTGGGAACCCTGGTGGTCGTGCTGCCGGCCATCTACTTCAAGTGGAGCCCGTCCATCCAGTTCACCAAGCTCGCGGATAATCCCTGGGGTCACGTCACCCAGTTCATCCTGCCCGGCCTGCTCCTCGGCATCGCTTCAGCCGCCTCCATCATGCGCCTCACCCGGACGCAGCTCCTGGAAGTGCTCCGCCAGGACTACGTCCGCACCGCGTGGTCGAAGGGCATGAGCGAGCGCGTGGTGGTGCTCAAGCACAGCCTTAAGAACGCGCTCATTCCCGTCGTGACCGTCCTGGGCATCCAGGTCGCCCAGGTCCTGAGCGGGACCGTTATCTTCGAGTCGATCTTCGGGCTGCCGGGGATGGGCCGGCTTCTCTTCGACGCGATCAGCGAGCGGGACTACCCCGTCATCCAGGGCATCAACCTGGTCGTGGTGACGACCGTGGTCAGCGTCAACCTGGTGGTGGATGTCGTGTACGCCTACCTCGACCCGCGGATTCGCTTCTGACCGGAGCCTGAGCGATGGCCAGCCACGTCGTGACCGTGACCCCTGCCGGCTGGCCCGAAGCCGCCCGCCGCGCGGGCGCCCTTCGACGCACGCTCACCACGCTGATCCGCTTCACGCGCCGGAAACCCTTCGGGGCGCTGGGGGCGGTGATCATCCTCACCCTCTTGCTGATGGCCCTCTTCGCCGAGTGGATCGCGCCCTACGTGTACGATCAGCAGATTCCCGGCGCCCGGCTCCGGCCGCCCGGACGCGATTTCCTCCTCGGCACCGACAACGTGAGCCGGGACATCTTCAGCCGCATCGTCTACGGGGCCCGTGTGACCGTGACCGTGAGCTTCGCCACCGTGTTCCTCGGCAACCTCCTGGCCGCGGCGGTGGGCATCACGAGCGGATACTTCCGGGGCCGCTACGACATCGCGGTCCAGCGCGTGGTGGACGCCTGGCAGGCCTTCCCCGCCCTGGTGATCATCCTGTCCCTCCTTGCCGTGCTGGGGCCGGGCATGCTCAACGTCATCCTGTCCTTGTCCATCCTCGTGGCCGCCGCCGCGTCGCGAGTCATCCGGAGCGCGACCCTGAGCGTGGTCGAGAACCAGTACGTCGAGGCCGCCCGCGCCCTCGGGGCTGGACACCCGCGAATCATGCTTCGCCACATCTTGCCCAATGTCATGGCCACCATCGTGGTCATCACCAGCATCGGGCTCGGCGGGATCATCCTCGCCGAGTCCGCCCTGTCATTCCTGGGCTATGGCGTGCCGCCGCCCCATCCCTCCTGGGGCTCGATGCTGTCGGGCTCGGGGCGGACCTACATGTACATCGCGCCGTGGATGGCCATCTGGCCTGGCGTGGCCATCTCGCTCGTCGTCTTCGCGTTCAACATGCTCGGGGACGCTCTCCGCGACGTCTTGGACCCGCGGCTCAGGGGGTCGCACGGCGGCTCGGTCAAGTAGGAACTGTGGCAGCGGCTCCTGGGGCGGCCGGTGTCTGAGTATGGGAGACTAGGTCATGGGGCTGGGGGCCACGAGGGGGGCGCCCGCTGCCGGAGGGTGCTAGTGTTGACTCGGCGACGCGCTCCGCGACGTGCTGGATCCCCGCCTCAGAGGCACCGGAATCGGTCCTGGCAGGTAGTAGTAGGTGGTCGAGAAGGGTCCAGATGCGAGGCGGCGCCCGAAGGTCGCGGGCGAGGCGTACCCCTGGTACGTTGAGCCCGCGACCGAGGACGCCAACGAAGCAGATGGGCCCTTATCGGCCGCCGTCTTTCTGGTAGCCTAGCCGGGTGAACATTCTCGGCGTCATCCCGGCGCGGCTGCAATCCACCCGCCTGCCGCGCAAGGTCCTCCGCGAGATCGCGGGCGTACCCATGGTGGTCTACGTCTTCAGGCGCGCCCAGGGCTGCCGCCTCCTCTCCGACCTCCTCGTCGCAACCGACAGCGAGGAGGTCGTCGAGGCCTGCCACGCTCATCACGTGCCCGCCGTGATGACCTCGGCCTCGCACCCCTCCGGAACGGACCGGCTCTGGGAGGTCTCGCGCGCCCGCGTGGCCGACGTCTACGTCAACATCCAGGGCGACGAACCGCTCGTGACGACGGGCCACATCGAAACCCTGGTACGGCCCTTTCTCAACGAGCCCGAGGTCCAGGTGACGACGCTCAAGATCCGCGCGACCCCCGACGAGGTCCCCAGCCGGACGGCCAACAAGGTGGTGACGGACCGCCACGGTGATGCGCTGTACTTCTCGCGGCTGCCCATCCCCTTCGATCGCGACAATGTCGGCGGCATCGAGTACTGGAAGCACATCGGCATGTACGCCTATCGGCGCTCGGTTCTGGAGATGTACCATTCGCTGCCGCCATCGGCCCTGGAGAAGGCGGAGCGGCTCGAGCAGCTGCGCCTCCTGGAGCACGGCATCCCGATCCGTGTTCTCGAGACCCGCGAGGCGACCATCGGCGTGGACACCGAGGAGGACCTCAAAGCCGTCGCCTCGCTCGTCGCATCCCGTCCTTCGTGAAACACGCGTGGCGTGAAACACGCCTGGCGTGACTAATCGCTGGGCCATCCTTGCGTTGATCATGGCCGCCCAGACCATGGCCAATGTCGGCCCGCTCGGCATCCCGGCCATCGCGCCGCTGATTCGCGACGACCTCGGCCTCTCGATGGCCCAGGCGGGCTCTTTTCTCTCCGCCTACTACGTCGGCACCACGCTCATGTCCCTGCCCGCCGGCTGGATGGCCGACCGGTGGGGCGTCCTGGCGACCATGGTGCTCGGACAGGCCGTCATCGCCGCCGGCCTCTACGCCGTCACGGGTACGGGCTCCTTCTCCCTGCTCATGATCGTCATGATCTGCGCCGGCGTGGGCTACGGCATGCTCAACCCGACGACGGCCAAGGCGGCCATGGCATGGTTCCCCCGCCGCCAGCGCGCCACCGCCGTCGGCCTCAAGCAGGTCGGCCTGCCTCTGGGCGGCGCGATCGGCGCTTCGATCATGCCGCCGCTCGCCCTCCGGCTCGGCTGGCGACCGGCGGTGGCGGTGCCCGCCTCCTTGATCGCCGTGCTGGCCGCGCTGACGTGGCTCCTCTATCGCGACCCGCCGGCTGCCGAGAATACGGACGGCCCGTCTGTCGGCCCGGCGAGCCTCCGGAGCGTCCTCGGTAACCGGGACCTCTGGCTCGTCTCGGGCGCCACGCTGATCTTCGCCGGCGTGCAGACGGTGTGGATGTCCTTCCTCGTCCTCTACCTGACCGATGTGCTGCGCGTCTCGCTGGTCCACGCGAGTCGCTACCTCGTGCTGGCTCAGGTAACGGGCATGGCGGGTCGCGTGATCTTCGGCATGCTCTCCGATCGCCTCTTCGGCGGGCGCCGCCGGATCGTGCTCGTCATCGCCGGTGTGGGCTCGACGGTCTGCTCGCTCGTGATGGCTGGGACGTCGCCCGGCACGAGCCCCTGGGTGCTGGCGCCGCTCGCGCTTGCCTTCGGCTTCTTCGGCATCGGCTGGAACGGCGTCCAGCATACGCTCATGGCAGAGCTGGTGGGGCCGCGGGGCGCGGGCACGGCCATCGGGCTCGGGCTCGCCATCTCGTCCTTCGGCGTCACGATCTGCCCGCCGATTTTCGGCCTGGCCGCGGAGCGCTTGGGCGGCTTCGGCGTGCCTTGGGCGGGGCTCGGCCTCGTCATGGCCGCAACCCTGTGCCTCCTGATCCCGGTGCGAGAGGGAAGGATGGAGACGCCGTGAACGACCGCTCGTCCTACGGCTGGGTCGTACTCGGGGCCGCCTTCGTTATCATCACCATGGCCGTCGGCACGCTCTTTTCCCTCGCCGTCTTCCTCAAGCCGCTCGAGGACTCCATGGGCTGGGCGCGCTCGAGCGTCAGCGCCATCGCGCTGCTCAACTGGATCGCGATGGGACTGGGCTCTTTCCTCGCGGGGTATCTCTCCGATCGCTTCGGCGCGCGCCCGGTGGTGCTGGGCGGCGGGGTGCTGCTCGGAGCGGGGCTGATCCTCTCCGGGCGGGCGGAGGCGCTCTGGCAGTTCTACGTCAGCTTCGGCGTCCTGGTCGGCTTCGGCGTGAGCTGCTTCTACGTGCCGCTGACCGTGACGGCCGTCCGCTGGTTCGAGCACAGGCGGGGGATGGCCGCGTCCATCGTCTCCTCGGGCAACGGCCTCGGCACGCTGGCTCTCGCCCCGCTCACCCGCTGGCTCATCAACAACTACGACTGGCGCACGGCCTTCCTGATCCTTGGCGAGTTCGCGCTGATCGTCGTCATCCCCGCGGCGCTCCTGCTCAGGCGGGCGCCCGCTGCCACGCTCCCGGCGTCGCAGCCGGCGCCGGAGCCGGGGCTGACCGCCCGCCGGCTCTGGACCTTCAGGCCGTTCTGGGCTATCGCGCTGACCCACTTCGCCTGCTGCGCGGCCCACTCGGGGCCGATCTTCCACATGGTTTCCCACGCCATAGACCAGGGCGTGCCGGCCCTGGCCGCAGCGGGGGCGCTGGGGATCTCGGGGCTGACCTCGATCATCGGGCGCGTGGGCACCGGCATGGTCGCCGACCGCGTCGGCGCCAAGCGCACCCTGATCGTCGGCCTGATCCTCCAAGCCATGACCATCTTTCTCTACGTCTTCGCCCGAGACGCGGGCACGCTCTACGCCCTCGCGATGGTCTTTGGGGTCGCCTACGGCAGCGTCATGCCGCTGTACGCCGTCGTCACCCGCGAGTACTTCGGTGATCGGGCCATGGGCACGGCCTATGGCGGCGTCTTCTTCATCTCCTGCATCGGCATGGGACTGGGCTCCTACGCGGGAGGCATCATCCACGATGTGCTGGGATCCTACCTCTGGCTCTTCCTGGGCTCAGGCGCCATCGCCACCATGGCCATCGTGCTGGCCTCGACGCTCCGGCCGCCGAGGGCCGCCCTGCGCCCGGCGTGACGCACAGCGGCGCTTTTCGCCGTTGACACGCGAGGCGGTTTCTTGCTAAGAATGCGCCACGGTCTCGCCTGATTTCTCACCCTTTCACGACCCTGTGACTGCCCTCACGAGCGTTGATCCTCACGGTCGGGGCTGGCCCCGCCGCTCGGAGTCCGCCGTCGAACCCGGAAGGGAACAGCTCCGAAGCACAGACACTTCACCAACACGAGGAGACATGGCCCATGACGACTGAGAAGCGCGAGGATGGGGTGTCGGACAGCCGGCAGGTGGACCGCCGGACCTTCATCAAAACCACGGGCGTGGCGGCGGGCGTAGCGGGGGGCATCGAGGGCATCCTGGCTGCGCGGCGCGCGCCGGCCTTCGCCCAGGGCACCAAGCTGCACTGGGTGAGATGGAACGACTTCATTCCCGAAGCCGACGTCGAGCTCAAGACCCGGCAGGTGCCCGAGGCCTCGAAGGCACTGGGCGCTGAGGTCACGCTCGAGACCATCATCGCCAATGACATCCAGCCGCGCATCACCGCGGCCATCCAGTCGGGCTCGGGGGCGGATATCTTCCACCTCTTCTACAACTGGCCCCAGCTCTATCAGAACTCTCTGGTGGACGTGAGCGACATCGCCAACGCCGTGGCCAAGGATCAGGGCGGCTTCTACGACGTGTACAAGCCCTCCTTCCAGGTGGGCGGCAAATGGATGGGCATGCCCCACTCCATCGTCGGCAACGCCGTAGCGTACCGGCGCTCCTGGCTCAAGGACGTCGGCGCCAACGAGTACCCAAAGACCTGGGACGAGGCGCGCAAGGTTTTCGCCGCCCTCAAGAAGAAGGGCAGGCCCTACGGCCAGACCCTGGGGCACACCTTCGGCGACGCCCCCACCTTCGCCTACCCGCTGCTCTGGAACTTCGGCGGCGCCGAGACCGACGCCTCGGGCAAGAAGGTCGTCATCAACTCCAAGGGCACGGTGGAGTCCGTCAAGTTCATGCAGGCCTTCTGGAAGGAAGCCTGCGACGAGGGCGGGCTGGCCTGGGACGACACCAACAACAACCGCGCCTTCCACGCGGGCGAGCTCTCGGCGACGCTCAACGGCGCCAGCATCTACATCGTGGGCAAGCGGCAGAAGGAGAAGATCAAGGACGAGAAGGGCGAGCCCATGTACCTGGACATCGACCATGCCGGGCTCCTGCCCGCCGGGCCGGCCGGCCAGTTCCCGCTGTACTTCTCCACCGGCCACGGCATCATGAAGTACTCCAAGAACCCGAAGCTCGCCAAGGACTTCCTGTCGTGGCTGCACAAGAAGGAGAACTTCGAGAAGTGGTTCCAGGTCAACGAGGGCTACAGCGTGGCCTCGACCACCTCGTGGGAGAACCACCCCATGTGGGGCAAGATCGACA
>JACORX010000309.1 GCA_016179165.1 Candidatus Rokuibacteriota bacterium
CTTCAACCTCAAGGACCCGCGCTTCGCCGACAAGCGGGTGCGGCAGGCCTTCGCCCACGCCATCAACCACCAGGAGCTCATGGAGGGCGTGGTCATGGGGCTCGCGCGGGACGCGACGGGGCCGCTCCGACCCGGCAGCTGGGCGTATACCGACAAGGTCAAGCGCTACCCGTACGACCCGGCCAAGGCCAAGCAGCTCCTGGCGGTCGCGGGATGGACGGACAGGAACGGCACCGGCGTCCTGCGGAACAAGGACGGCCAGCCCTTCACCTTCACCATCCGGACCAACCAGGGCAACGACGAGCGGAAGAAGATCGCCGAGATCATCCAGGAGCGGCTCAAGGAGATCGGCGTCCAGACTGACATCCAGACCATCGAGTGGGCCGCCTTCCTCAAGGAGTACATCAAGCAGAGGCGCTTCGAGGCCATCGTCCTCGGCTGGAGCACCGGCACCGACCCCGACCAGTACCCGGTGTGGCATTCCACACAGGCCGGCCCGGAGCAGTTGAACCACATCTCCTACGCCAATGCCGAGGTGGACGCGCTCCTCGAGAAGGGCCGCATCTCCTGCCACCAGAAAGAGCGCGTGGCCACCTATCACCGCATCCAGGAGATCCTGGCCGAGGAGCAGCCTTTGATCTTCCTGTACTTCAAGGACGTACTGCCGGCGGTGTCCTCCCGTGTGCGGGGCGTCAAGCCGGAGCCGGCCGGGATCGGCTACAACTTCATCGATTGGTTCGTGCCGAAGCAGCTGCAGCGCTATACAGCGGGCTAGATGGCGCTCTTCGCCCTGCGCCGGCTGGTGCTGGCGGTCCCGCTCCTGATCGGGATCACCTTCATCTCCTTCCTGGTCATCCAGCTGGCGCCGGGCGGGCCCTTCGACTACCTACAAGGCGAGGATCTTACCGACCCGACACTCATCAAGCGGCTCAACGCGGAGTACGGGCTCGACCAGCCCGTCCACGTCCAGTACTGGCGGTGGCTCACCCGAATCGCCCGGCTCGACTTCGGCCGCTCCTTCCAGCCCGACGCCAGGCCCGTCCTGAGCAAGATCGGCGATCGGCTGCCGATCACGCTCTTCATCAACCTCATCCAGATGTTCATCATCGTCGCGCTCGCGATCCCGGTCGGTGTCGCCTCAGCGACGCGCCAGTACTCGCTCTTCGACAAGGTCACCACGGTCTTCGTCTTCATCGGCTTCGCCACGCCCGACTTCTGGCTGGCGCTCCTTCTGATGATCCTCTTCGGGGTGCAGCTCGACTGGTTGCCCATCTCCGGGCTGCGCTCGCTCAACTACGAATACCTGGGCTTCTGGCAGAAGCAGTGGGATCTGCTGAGCCACCTGGTCCTGCCGGTCTTCGTCGTGGTCTTCGGCGGCCTGGCCGGGCTCTCGCGCTACATGAGGCAGAGCATGCTCGAGGTGATCCGCCAGGACTACGTGCAGACCGCGCGGGCCAAGGGGCTGCCCGAGCCGGTCGTCATCGGCAAGCACGCGCTGCGCAACGCGCTCCTGCCCGTCGTGACCATCCTCGGGCTCTCGCTGCCCGGGCTCATCGGCGGCAGCGTCATCATCGAGACCATCTTCGCCATCCCGGGCATGGGCCAGCTCATGGTCCAGTCGGTCTTCTCACGCGATTACCCGGTCATCATGGGCAACCTCGTCATCGTCGCGACGCTGACGCTTTTGGCCAACCTCTTCGCCGACCTCGCCTACGGGTTGGTAGACCCGCGCATCCGCTTCGCGGGGCGGCGGCGGCGGCGCTAGGATGCCCTCGGCGGCTCGCGCGCGGAGAGGGGAGATCCGCCAGTTCTGGCGCACGTTCTCCCGCAACCAGCTGGCCTGTTGCGGCGCCGCCGTGGTCGGCATCCTGGTCGTGATCGCGGCGCTGGCGCCGGCGATGGCGCCGTGGGACCCGAACAAGCCCGACATGAAGAGGATCCTCGAGGGGCCGTCTGCCACGCACTGGCTCGGCACAGACCAGATCGGGCGCGACGTGCTCTCACGCCTGCTCTACGGCTCCCGCATTTCCCTGGTGGTCGGCTTCGTCTCAGTGGGGATCGCGGTGCTGATCGGTATCCTGCTGGGCGCCGCGGCGGGCTACAACGGCGGCATCGTGGACGCGTTCATCATGAGGCTGGTCGACCTCATGCTGGTTTTCCCGCGCTTCTTCCTGCTGCTGGCCGTGCTGGCCTTTCTCAAGCCCTCGATCTGGACCATCATGGTTGTGATCGGCCTGACCGGATGGATGGGCGTCACCCGCCTCGTGCGCGCCGAGTTCCTGGCGCTTCGCGAACGGGAGTTCGTCATCTGGTCGGAGTCCATCGGGGCCGGCGCGCTGCGCGTGATCTTCAAGCACATCCTGCCCAACGCGCTGGCGCCCGTGCTGGTCGCGATGACGCTCGGCATCCCGGCTGCCATCCTGACCGAGTCCGGGCTGTCCTTCCTGGGCCTGGGCGTCCAGCCTCCCTACGCGACCTGGGGCAACATCCTCAACGACGGTAAGGACCTCATCACCTACGCCTGGTGGTTGACGCTCTATCCGGGGCTCGCCATCCTCGTGACCGTGCTTTCCTACAACCTGATGGGCGAGGGGATACGAGACGCGCTCGACCCGCGGCTGCGCCAGTCGGCGATGGGACGCGTGCGCCGGCTCGGGCGCTGATTGACAAGCCGCTCGCGGCCACGGCATACTTCCCTTTTGCCGGGCCGAAGTGGCGGAATTGGCAGACGCGCACGTTTGAGGGGCGTGTGGGGCAACCCGTGGGGGTTCGAGTCCCCCCTTCGGCACCATGAAATGGCGGATCAGGCGATCTTCACGGGGAGCCGGGGAGGCAGAACCGCCTGGCCCGCATGAGCGACCGCATCGGTGTCCTTGAGCTGTTGCCCACCTCCACTCTCGGCGGCGGACCGAAGCACGTCTGTGACCTTGTCCGCGAGCTTCCCAAGAGCGAGTTCGAAGTGGTGGTCGGCGCGCCGCGCGACGGGATCTTCTTCGAGCGCTTCCAGGCCCTCGGGCTCCGAGTCGTGGAGTTCCCTCGGCGCCGCCTGGGCCTGGGCCACCTGCTGCTGGCCATCCGCCTGATTCGCCAATTCGACCGTGCGTGAGCGCTTCTGCCTGCTTGCGCTCTGTGGCTTGGCCTGGCTGGCGGGCCCCGCCTTCGCTGAGCCGCTGTACGAATGGCGGTGGACGGTTCCGCCGGGCATCCTGCTTTCGAATCAGGCGCCGACGATCGCCGCGCTCCCCGACGGCGCCCTTCTCGTCTGCTGGGTGGCGGGGAGCACTGAGAAGGCCAGAGATGTGCAGGTCTATTGCAGCCGTTCCGATTCCGGCTCCCGCAGCTGGGAGCGACCACGGCCGGTCGTGCAGCGCGGGGAGCACGCGCAGGGCTCGTGGCTCAGGAATCTAACTCTGGGGAATCCCGTTCTCTTCCTCGATCACCAGCGCTACCTCTGGCTCTTCTACGCCGCCGTGGAC
>JACORX010000310.1 GCA_016179165.1 Candidatus Rokuibacteriota bacterium
ACCACTACGTGGACGTGCCGTTCGACCTGTCGCGCGCGCTCTTCATCACGACGGCCAATCTCCTCGACACCGTGCCGCCCGCGCTCCGCGACCGGATGGAGATCATCGAGTTGCCCGGCTACACGGAGGAGGAGAAGGTTCGCATCGCGCGCCGGCACCTCGTGCCCAAGCAGGCGCGGGATCATGGATTGACCACGGGGGGTCTCTTGGAGGGCGGGCACATCCGCTGGACCGACGCAGCGCTGACCCAGCTCGTCCGGCACTACACGCGCGAGGCGGGGCTCCGCAATCTCGAGCGCGAGATCGCCGCCATCACGCGCAAGGTCGCCAAGCGGCGGGTGGAAGGGTCGCTGGAGTCGGTCGAGGTGACACCCGAGCTGGTAGGTGAGCTCCTGGGCGCCCCCCGCTTCCTGGTGGAGGACCTCGATGAGCGCACTCGCGTGCCCGGCGTGGCAGTGGGCCTGGCCTGGACGGCGGCGGGCGGCGACATTCTCTTCATCGAGGCGACGCGCATGCAGGGCAGCAAGACGCTCACGCTTACCGGCCAGCTGGGCGACGTGATGAAGGAGTCGGCGCAGGCCGCGCTGTCGTGGGTCCGCTCGCACGCAGCGGATCTCGGCATCCGGTCCGATTTCTGGGACACGTCGGACATTCACGTCCACGTCCCGGCCGGCGGCATCCCGAAGGACGGCCCCTCGGCCGGCGTGACCATGGTCACGGTGATGGCCTCGCTGATGAGCCAGCGGCCCGTCAAGCCGCGGTTGGCGATGACGGGAGAGGTGACGCTGTCCGGCCGCGTCCTCGCGGTGGGCGGCATCAAGGAAAAGGTGCTCGCGGCCCGGCGCGCGGGTGTCCGCACGGTCATCCTGCCCCGGCGGAACGAGAAGAATTTGCTCGAGGACGTGCCCAAGCGGCTCCGGGAGACCATGACCTTCCATCTCGTGGACTCGGTGCATGAAGTGCTCGACTTGGCCCTCGAAGACGCCCTGCCGCGTGGCGGCCGGATTCGGGACGCCCTGCTGTCTTCGCGGAATTAGCTCAAGTAGCCGTTCTGGAAGGAGGAAACGGCTGCCGGATTCCGGCAGCCGTTTTCAGTTTGCGAGATCGGCTATTGTTCGCTATCTTCGTTTTACTGTGCTTCTGCTTGCTGTCCTCACTTCACTGACCCTCATCACGGCGTTGGCGCCCGCCGCCTTCGCCTCGGGCCTCTACCGCTGGGTGGACGAGGCCGGCGTCGCCCACTTCACCAATGCACCAACGGACCCGCGCTTCCAGCGCGTCGGCTCCGTGTCCGGGACAGCGCAGGGATGGCTCAGGCTGCCCGAGGGGATCGGCTCGCGCTTCAGCGAGGAGATCGGTGAGATCGCCGCGCGCCACGGGGTAGCGGCCGGCCTCGTCGAAGCGGTGATCCGCGTGGAGTCCGCCTTCAACCCGCGCGCCGTCTCCAGCAAGGGCGCCCAGGGCCTGATGCAGCTCATGCCGCGCACGGCCTCCTCGCTTGGTGTGCGCGATGCCTTCGACCCGCGGGAGAACATCGACGGCGGGGTGCGCCACCTCCGCCACCTCCTCGACAAGTACCCGGGCAACGTGTCGCTCGCGCTGGCCGCATACAATGCGGGGGAGAAGGCCGTGGACCAGTACGGCGGTATCCCGCCGTACGCCGAGACCCAACAGTACGTCCGGAAGATCCTCGGGTCCGGCGGCGCGGGTAACGACAAGGCCGAGGCCGTCCGGAGTGTCGTCTATCGCTACACGGAGAACGACGGGACCGTCACCCTCACGAACATCCCTCCGCGGGGCGGCGCCGACGTCAAACTCCGCTAGTCGTTCCGCTTCCAGACCGTGTGTCGAGGAAGCGGTCCAGGAAGCCGTCCTTCACGAAGCGCTCCACCGCCTCATAGCGCGGCATCAGCGGACGAGGCGGGCGAGCTCCCGGAAGTCGTCCGTGTCGGCCTGGCCGAGGAGCTGGAAGACGATGGTCTCGGTGGCTGTGACCACGGCGCCCGCCTGTCTCAGCTGCTCCGTGCCGAGCCGCCAGTTGCCCTGGGTCCGCGAGGTGACGGCGTCGGCGGGCACGTGCACGGAGAGGCCCTCACTCATGAGATCGAGCGCCGAGATCAGCACGCAGACGTGCGCCTCGATCCCAGCCACGATCACGCGGCGCGTCCCGGCCGCGCGGAGCCGCGCGCGCACTTCTTCCGCGGCCCAGCAGGAGAAGCCGACCTTCGGCACGGCCTGGATCTCGGGCCCGAGCAAGTCGCTCAGCTCGGGCAAGGTGTGGCCGAGGCCCTTGGGGTACTGCTCGGTCGCTACCACCGGCAGGCGCAGCCGCCGGGCTGTCGCGGCGAGGATCTTGATGTTGCGCATGACTTCCTCGCGGTGATCGGCGTCCATGGCCGGAAAGAGGCGTTCCTGCACGTCCACGATCAGGAGGGTCGTTCCGTCGCGGGTCAGGGTCATCGGATGCGGGGTCGGCATGCGGGTCTCCTTGATCTGAAGATCAGAGGCCGCGGTCGAGGCCGCGGTACTGGACGGCCTCGGACACGTGCTCCGCGGTTATCCTCTCACATTCCGCCAGGTCGGCGATAGTGCGCGCGACCTTCAGGACGCGGTCGTGGCCGCGGGCGGAAAGACCGAGGCGGAGGACCGCCAGCGCGAGCAATCGCGTCGCCTCCGGCGGTACCGGGCAGAAGCGGCGTACCTGACGCCCGCTCATCCGAGCGTTGACGCGCGCGCCCGAGCCCGCGAGGCGCTCGGCCTGGCGCCGGCGCGCGGTCTCGACCCGCGCGCGCACCGCCGTCGAGGCCTCGCCCCCGCCTGCCGACAGCTCGGCGTACGCCACGGCGGGCACCTCGAGGTGTAGGTC
>JACORX010000299.1 GCA_016179165.1 Candidatus Rokuibacteriota bacterium
CGCGGCAGCCTGATCGAGTGGGAGAAAAATCCGAATTACTTCATCCCGGGCCTGCCGTATCTCGACGGCGTGAAGCAGTTCATCCTCTCGGGCGGGCCGACCCAGCTCGCGGCCGCCAAGGCCGGCAAGATCATGCTCTGGGACGCCTGGCCGCCCATGCGCAAGACGCAGGCCGACGAGCTCGCCCGCGCCCGACAGGACGTGGACATCTACCAGGCCTCCATCAACACGATCTTTCTCATCTACCTGAACTCGCAGAAGCCGCCGTTCAACAACCCGGATCTCCGGCGCGCGGTCAACCTGGCGATCGACCGGCAGGAGATGGTCGCCAAGGCCCTCGAGGGCGCCGGCGTGCCCTGCGGCATCCTCGATCCGAAGCTGTCCGGCGACTTCGCCCTGCCGCTCGAGGAAGTCAACAAGATCCCCGGCTGCCGCCAGCCCAAGGATCAGGACATTGCCGAGGCGAAGAAGCTCGTCGAGAAGCACCACCCGAACGGCGTGGACATCGAGATCGCGGTGCGCTCCGTCGGCAACTACGTCGACCGCGCCCAGCTCGTCATCGCCCAGCTTCGCAAGGCCGGCATCCGCGGGACGCTCAAGACGCACGAGAGCGCAGCCGGCTTCGCCGCCTTCGGCAAGGGCGACTTTACGCTCATCGCCACCCAGGACCGGGCCATGGACGTCAATGACCCCTCCGGCGTCTTTCACATCGCGTACACGACCGAGGGCGGGAGCAACTGGGGCCGCATGTCCGATCCGAAGGTGGACGAGCTGGCCGACCGGGCCCTCCGGGAGTCGAACAAGGACAAGCGCCGGCAGGCCTACTGGGAGCTCCAGCGGTACATCCTCACGCGCGGCGACAGCGCCACGGTGGCCGTGGCATGGGTCGAGGGCTGGTTCTTCAAGGACAAGCGCCTGCAGAACTACAAGCCCGGGCTCACGGTGTACGACAACAACACCTTCATGAAGGTGTGGATCAGCCAGTAACCGGACGGCGCTCATGGCAGGAGCGATGGACGCCGTCGGGTTCTTCCTGACCCGCTACGGAGAGGTCCACAAAGGGCTGGTGGACGGTCTCTTCGGCAGCCTCTCCGAGGCGCGGCTGCGCGCGCGGCCCCATCCCGGCGTCAACACCGTCGCGTGGCTCCTCTGGCACTCGGCGCGCATCGAGGACGTCGCGGTCAACCGCTTCTTGACCGAGCGGCCCCAGGTCCTTGAGGAATGGATCGAGCGCCTCGCGGTGCCGCGCCGCGATGTCGGCACCGGCATGAGCGACCCCGAGGTGGACGAGCTGTCCGCGCGCATCGACCTCCACGGGCTGCGCGGCTACTGGGAGGCGGTGACGGCACGGACGCTCGCGACGGTCGAAACGCTCCGCGGCGCCGACCTCGAGGCTCCCGTGCCGGGGGAGCGCGTCAGGAGCGTCGTCCTCTCCGAGGGCGTGGTCGCCCCAGGTGCCGAGTGGCTCACGGATTTTTGGGCGGGAGGCCGGAGCCGCGCCTGGGTCCTCGCCCAGACGGCACTCCTGCACCCCTACGGCCACTACTTCGAGGCGCGCGTCGCGGCCGGGCTTTGGGGGACGCGCAGCCCCTGATCGTGCGTCACGTCCCCTGGAGGGCCCTGCGCACTTCCTCGAGGCGGGCGAGGGAGCCCAGAACCTCCAGCGCGCGCCTTCGCGCGGGTCCGCGACGTCGTGGTGGCTCGTCAGCGAGATGCCGACTCTCATTACCGCGCGTCGCCTGACACGGCGCGGCTCACGGCCTGGCACTCGGCCACGACCGCGACCACCGGGTGCTCCACGAAGCGGACGGTGTCGAGCGCCAGAGGGCAGCGGTTGCGGTCGGACTGATCCTGCTTGGCGAGCGGCAGGTCGCGACCGGTGAAGACGCCCACCACGCCGGGCAGGGCCTAAGCGGCGCGCGCGCCCACCTTGAGGATGCGCGCGTGGGCGTGGTGCGAGAGCACGAGGCGGGCGTGCAGCGCGCCCGCCTGGACGAGGTCCGCGGCGAAGCGGAGTGGGCTAGGCCCGCTTACGAGCGTCGGGTGCGCCAGCCCGCCAGCCGAGCCAAAGAACCGCTGACGCCAGGCCGATCAGCACCGCCGACGTACCGATCGTTGACAGCTCGGACATCCACTTGATCGTGGTGCTGCTCAGGCCCGCGAAGGCGAGCCCGATCACCGGGAGGACCGGCGCGCCGCAGCCCATCACGGTGCAGCCGCCGGTGGAGAGCCCGAAGAAGCCGCCCAGCGCCCCCAGC
Source organism: Candidatus Rokuibacteriota bacterium (assembly GCA_016179165.1). Classification (GTDB taxonomy): domain Bacteria; phylum Methylomirabilota; class Methylomirabilia; order Rokubacteriales; family CSP1-6; genus AR37. The sequence continues at coordinate 2,259 of JACORX010000299.1, forward strand.
ACGCCGCCCGATCCTCCGGCCCTGCGTCCCCACGCAGCGGCGGGGAGAGCCGCGCGGCGCTCCATCCACAGCGCGAAGTACGCCGCGACGAGGAGCGACATGAAGGCGAAGCGCGCGAGGTCGGCTGTCGTGACGGCGAAGCCCCATTCGAGCCCGAACGAATTGTCCGAGGAGAACCAGAAGAGCGCCAGGCCCCACGCCTTGGTGAAGCGCTCCGCGAGCGACCCGGGCCCGGAGGCGAGGTAGTCGGGCAGGGAGGGCAACCAGGGGTTGATGGTGAAGGCGGTGACGGGCTTGCGGGCGACCGTGAGGACGAGGGGCGGGACAAAGATGTCGAGGGCGAAGACGCCGAGGGCGACCGCGAGGAACAGCCACAGCCGTGATCTCACGGCGGTCCCGATACCGCGAAGCGAACTCGCAATTGCCCTCATGTCCCGCTCATCCTGCCGATCCGATTATAGACGGGGCGGCCGGGTCGCGCGAGGGCGCTGTCCTGACGCGTCGCGCCATAGGTAACCCGTCCCGTGGGCTTACTCCTTGACTTCACAGCAACCGGGGCTACTATCGCCTTGCTCCTACTGGCCTCGAAACTGTCCACCCAATGCAAGGAGGGACGCCTTATGGCCCCAGAAGTTTCCCGTCGTGACTTCCTGAGTTCTCTCGGCGTGACGGTCGGCGCCGCGGCGACCGCAGCCGCCGTGCCGCTGGTCGGCGGCCCGTCGCTCATCAGCCGCGCCGAAGCCCAGCCCAAGGGCAACATCCCCGACACGCCGTACAAGATCGGGCACATGACCTTCTTCACCGGCGCCGCCGCGGTGCTCGGAGAGCCCTCGTACAAAGGGCATATCCTGGCGGCCGAGGAGATTAACGCTCAGGGTGGTCTCCTGGGGAAGCGCAAGATCGAGACCTTCAAGGCCGACGAAGCGGCCGGTACCGACGCCAACGTGAAGGAAATGCGCCGGATGAAGCTCTCCGAGAAGATCGACCTCTTCACCGGGGTCATCTCCAGCGGCAACACACCGGCGCTCGGGCCCGTGGCCGAGGAGCTCAAGCTCCTCACGATCTTCGTGGACGGCTGCACGGACTTCCTGTTCGACAAGGCCGTGCTGAACCCGCACTACATCTTCCGCATCACCAACATGCAGTCGGCCGACGGCGTGACGGCGGCCGTCGCGACCGCCATGACCTGGCCCAAGGTGCGGAAGATCGCCCACATCCACCCCGACTACTCCTACGGGCGCAACGCCTTCGCGCACTTCAACATCGTGATGAAGAAGATGTTGCCCGGCACCCAGGTGGTGTCGGAGGGCTGGCCCAAGCTCGGCACCACCGACTTCACCTCCCACATCACCAAGGCCATCTCGTCCAAGCCGGACCTTCTCGTCTCCTCGGTGTGGGGCGGCGACTACGTGGCGATGTACAAGCAGGGGCTGCGCTACGACCTGTTCAAGAAGATGAAGTTCACGAGCATGATCGCCTTCGGCGTGGCGCCGCACGCCATCGGCAAGGACCACCCGGAGGGCGTCATCGCGGGTGTCCACTCCAACTACTACTTCAACTACCCGCCGCAGGAGCGCTGGCCGCTGAACTCGTCGTTCGTGAAGAAGTACTACGATCGGTGGAAGGAGTACCCGAACTTCCAGTCGGAGGGCGCGTATACGACGCTCATGCTCCTGAAGCAGACGGTCGAGAAGGCCAACAAGCTGACGGGCGGCTGGCCCGACGACGAGACCCTCATCAGCCAGCTGGAAGGGGCGTCGATCTCCGGGCCGGCGGGTTACCTGCACATCCGCCCGGACAACCACCAGGGCTACAAGGACG
>JACORX010000300.1 GCA_016179165.1 Candidatus Rokuibacteriota bacterium
CCATGATGGTGAGCGCCACCAGGAGCAGCGGAAAACACATGAAGGCGTCCACGACACGCTGGAGGACGAGGTCGAGCCGGCCTCCGAAGTAGCCCGACACGAGCCCGACGGCCGTGCCGAGCAGGAGGCCCACCACGACGCCGCCGAACCCCACCGCCATGGAGACCCGGGCGCCGTAGATCACGCGCGAGAGGAGGTCGCGGCCGAGGTTGTCCGTGCCCAGCCAGTGCGCCTCGCTCGGCGCCTTGAGCCGGGAGAAGATGTCGGCCTCGTCGTAGCCGTACGGGGCGACCCCCTCGGCCAGGAGAGCCAGCGCGAGCATGCCGGCGAGCACGAGCCCGCCCGCGGCTCCCAGCGGCTTCCGCCTGACGAAGGTCCACACGGCGCGCTAGTCCTGCCTGACGCGCGGGTCCAGCGCGCCATACGAGACATCCACGAGAAGGTTCGAGAGGACCACGAGGGCGGCGACGAAGAGGTTGACGGCCTGGATGACGGGGTAGTCCCGACGGCTGATGGCCTCGAGCACGAAGCTGCCCATGCCCGGCAGGCCGAAGATGTGCTCCATGATGATGGAGCCGCCGAAGTAGAACGGCAGCTGGCCGCCGATGACGGTGACGATGGGAATCGCCGCGTTGCGGAGCGCGTGGCCCAGCACCACCGCGGCCCCGCCCAGGCCCTTGGCGAGCGCCGTGCGGACGTAGTCCTGCCGCAGCACCTCGAGCATCATCCCCCGCGCCATGCGCATGATGATCCCCGCCTGCGCCACGCCGAGACAGAGGGCCGGCAGGAGGAACTGGCCGAGGTAGGCGTAGGAGCCCTCGGCGAAGGGCGTGAAGCTGCCGATGGACGGCGCCCAGTGGAAGTAGTAGGACGGCAGCACGACGATGAGCGTCGCGAGCCAGAAGTTCGGCACCGCCAGGGCACCCACGGCGAAGGAGCGGGCCGCGTAGTCGGCGCGGGAGTCCTGGCGCACAGCGGCGAGGATGCCGACGGGCAGCGCGATCATCAGCGAGACGGCGATGGACAGGAGCGACAGCGTCATCGTCACGGGGAAGCGCGCGGCGATGTCCAGGGCGGCAGGGCGGTTGGTCCAGAGGCTCGTGCCGAGGTCGCCGCGGAGGACCTGCCCGACCCAGGTGACGTACTGCGCCGCCAGCGGCCGGTCGAGGCCCAGGCGCGCCCGCAGCTCGTCGGCGCTCTTGCCGTACTGGAACTGCTCCAGCATCATGTCCACGACGTCGCCGGGAATGGCCCGGACGATGGCGAAGACGAAGAGCGAGACCAGGAACAGCGTCGGCAGGACGAGCAGCAGGCGCCGGAGCGAGTAGCGAAACACCGGCTACTTATCGAGCCACACGACCTCGAGTTGCGCGCCCCGGTCGAAGGAGTTCTTGCATCCGTAGTTCTTCACCCACGGCGTCCACGACGACACGTTCTTCGGGTACGGCGTGTAGAGGTAGTAGGCGCGCTCGGCCGCGTAGCGCTGGATGTCGTCGATGACCTTCTTGCGCGACGACCGCGAGGTGTAGCGGCGCTGGGCGTCCAGCATCACGTCGAGCTGGGTGTCGGCGACGTGGCTGCGGTTGTTCGGCTGCCCGGAGCGGAAGAAGTTGTAGAGGTAGCCGTCCACCTCCGTGAAGAGCGACGACGGCCCCCAGCTCGCCTCGTCGAACTTGCCGAGGAAGGAGCCGCGGATGTAGTTGCCGTACTCCTCGTTGACGATCTGGAGCTCCACGCCGATCTGCTTGAGGCTGAAGGCCAGGAGCTCGAGCTCCTCGACGTACTCCGGGCCGTAGCCCGGCCAGTGCGTGCACTTGACCTTCATGCCGTTGGGAAAGCCCGCCTCGGCCAGCATCTTCCTCGCCAGCGCGGGGTTGTGCTGGAGCCACTTCGCCCCCTCGCCCAGCTCGCTCGTCGGGAGCTTCCACTCGCGCATGGGCGCCGGCACCGGGCCGGGGTCTTCCCACCCCTGCCCTTCGAGGTACTGGGCGAGCCACTTCTTGCGGTCCACGGCCAGCGAGAAGGCCTGCCGCACGCGCGGGTCGTTGAAGGGCGCCTTGTCGGTTCGGAAGGCGAGTGTGCGGACCGCGAGCCAGTCCCAGAACTGCACCGGGTACGTCGGGTTGGACTTCTTGAACGAGCCGACGTCCGTCCGCGGGATGCGCGCGTCGTAGTAGGGGATGTCCACCTGCCCCGCGCGGAAGAGCGAGAGCTGGGTCGAGCGGTCCTTGACGAAGAGCCACTCGACCTTGTCGAGATACGGCAGTCCCTTGGCGTAGTACGTGGGATTGCGCGCGAAGACGGCCTTGACGCCGGGCTCGTAGCGCTCGAGGGCGAACGGTCCGCAGCCGATCAGCGACTCGGCCGCCTTGAAGTCGCCCATCTTGTCCTCGACCTCGGGCGGCATAATGCAGTTCCAGGGCTCGGCCAGGTTGTGCAGGAAGGGCGCGTAGGCGTCGGCCAGGGTCACGCGGACCGTGTGCTTATCCGGGGTCTCGATGCCCTCGATCCGCCCCAGCAGGTAGGCCGCGGGCGACTTCTTCAGCGCCCGCTCGAAGGAGTACTTGACGTCGGCGGCCACCAGCTCACGGCCGTTCACCGGCGCCCGGGACTCCCAGCGCACGCCGGGGCGAAGCGCGATGGTGTAGACACGCCCATCCTTGGAGACGTCGGCCTTGAGGGCGAGATCGGGCACCGGCGTGAAGTCCGACGGGCCGTACTTGGCGCCGTTGACGAACTTGAACAGCGTCCGCCTGACGAAGGACGAGATGAGCTGGGTCTGGAAGGAGACCGTCGCGTGCGTGTCGAAGGTCGGCGGCTCGAAGCCGATCTGCTTGAGCACGCCGCCGCGCCTGGGCTGGGCCTGCGCGAAGACCTCTCCCGGCGCCGCGGCGATCGCGGCGGCGCCTCCCGCGAGCTTGAGGAAATCGCGTCGTCCGACGGAGCCGATGGAGAGAGCGTCCATGATGTCCTCCGGGTGCGTGCGTGGCAGGCTACGGGCCGGCGTCATTATAGCAGAGGCTCGCGGTGGTTCAGCAGGCGGAGGGCCCAGCCCGACGGGCCCCGCTCGAGCACGGACAGCGCCGCGTAATCCTGGCCCAGCGCCAGGATGCGCTCGGAACGAATGCCCAGCGCCCGGCATATGACGATGCGGTTCGGACCGCCGTGCGCGACGACGAGAACGCGAGAGCCCGGGTGGCGGGCGGCGATGTCCTCGAACGCGGGCCAAGCTCTCGCCGAGACGTCCGTCAGGCTCTCTCCCCCGGGAAACTGGAACCGGCCGACGTCGGCCATCCACGCCTCGAAGGCTGCGGAATCGAGCGCCCGGATCTCATCCGCCGTCAGGCCCTCCCAGCGCCCCATGGAGAACTCCCGGAGCTCCGGCAGCGGAACGGTCTCGAGCCCGTGCGGCGCCGCCAGGATCTCGGCGGTCCGTCGGGTGCGCGCGAGATCACTCGAGTAGGCCGCCGCGAGCTTGGCGTTCGCCAGCCGCCGTCCCAGCGCCGCCGCCTCGGCTTCGCCCAACGCCGAAAGCGGCACGTCGAGATGGCCGATGAACCGCCGCGTCTCGGCGCCCACCACGCTGCCGTGCCGGACGAGGTAGATGGTCGTCCGCACGGTCTTAGATGACCCGCAGGTGAATCAGGGCGGCGGCGGCGCAGAGCGTCGCGATCTCGCCGACCTCGACTGACGAGCCGAGCGCATCGCCCGTGAGGCCGCCGAGGCGGGAGGCCACAAACACCGCCCAGAGAAGCGCGCTCGCAAGGGCGAGGCTCAAGAGGAGCCCGCCCCACGGCCCGAGAAGCGCGGTGGCCAGGATCCAGAGGCCCGAGACGGACACCGGCGCAGCCCACGGCGACAGACCCTCGAGGAAGGCCGCGCCGGCCCCCTGCCCAGGGCTCGCCGCCGGGAACAACGGGCCGATCAGGAGCGGCGCGAGGCGGCCTGCCGCCGGCGCCAGCAACAGCATGACCGGATGGCGGCCCGCCGGCAGCGCGTCGAGC
>JACORX010000323.1 GCA_016179165.1 Candidatus Rokuibacteriota bacterium
CCGCGAGGGGATGCGCGAGGAGCTGAGGGCCATCCAGCGCTCGGTCGGGATCACCACGGTCTTCGTCACCCACGACCAGGCCGAGGCCCTCGGGCTCTCGGACCGCATCGCCGTGATGAATCGCGGGCGGGTGGAGCAGCTCGGCGCGCCGCGCGAGATCTACGAGCGGCCGGCCAGCCGCTTCGTCGCCGACTTCATCGGCGCCTCCACGGTTCTACGCGGACGAGCCGTCGCGCCGGACCTGGTGACGCTCGCTCCCGGCCTGACCGTCCGCGTGGCGGCCGGCGAGGCGCTCCGGGCGGGTGAAGAAGTCGAGCTTGCCATCCGGCCCGAGCGCGTGCGGCTGGCGGAGGGGCCCGGGGAGGGCACGGCCGAGGCGCGGATAGAGGGGCTCGTCTATCAGGGCTCGCTGACCGAGGTGACGGCGCGGCTCGGCGACGGGCAACGGGTGCTCGTGTTCGTGACCGAGCCGGCTCCGGTGCGGTTGGATCCAGGGCAGCTCGTGCATCTGCATTTGCCGCCCGATGCGTTCATGGTGCTCGCGTGAGCGGGGCGGAGCGCATCCGCGCCGGGCTCGAGGCCGCCGGCGTGACGCTGGCCGCGTCGGTGCCGGACACGTGGATCGGCAGGCTCATGACCACCGTGCGGCAGTCGGCGACGATCCGCGCGGTGGACGTGGCGCGGGAGGAGGAGGCGGTGGCCGTGGCGTGCGGGGCCAACCTCGCCGGCGGCCGCGGCGCCGTGCTCATCCAGAACGCCGGGCTTCTCAACTGCGGCGGGATCCTGGCCGGCCTCGTGGAGCTGTACCGGATCCCGTGCTTCTTCATCGTGTCCCTCCGCGGCGACGTCCGCGATCCCGTCTACTACCACGCCCCGAAGGGGCGGGTGACCTCGGCGACGCTCGAGGCGTGGCGGCTGCCGCACGCCATGGCGGATCGCGCCGGAGATCTCGCGGAGCAGGTGAGGCGCGGGGTCGAGTTCGCCGCGGAGTCTCGCGGGCCCTTCGTGCTGCTCATCAGCGGCGAGGACCTGGCATGACCGGCCGGAAACCCTTTCTGGATGCGCTCGTGGCCGCGCTCGCAGCGCAGGACGTGGTCGTGTCCTGCCTGGGCGCCAACGCGCGCTGGCTGCCGCACATGAACGTGACGGTGCCCGTCTTCGCGCTCTGCGACTCCATGAGCGCGGCCGTGCCGCTCGCGCTCGGCATCGCGCTCTCGCGTCCCGAGCGCCACGTGATCGCCCTCGAAGGCGACGGCTCGCTCCTGATGAGCCCCAACGTCCTCGCGACCGCGGCGGCGGCGCGGCCGGCGAACCTGACGATAGTTCTCTGGGTCAATGGCCACTACGAGTCGTCGGGCGGGCAGGCCTTGCCCGCGGTGACGGTGGACTGGCCCGCGCTGGCCCGCGCCTCCGGCATCACACATGTGGAGACGGCGGACGAGCCCGCCGCGCTCGCGCCGGCCCTCGACCGGGCCCGCCTGACAGACGTTCCTGCCGTCCTGATCCTGCCCATCGCGTTCGATCCGGCGGAGCAGATCCCGCCCTACTCGGAACGGCCGGAAGAGATCCGGGCGCGCTTCTCCCTCAAGACCTGACCCCGCTGAAAGGTACTGAGCATGGCTGAGGGCGTGCGGATCGGCGTGGATGTCGGCGGGACGTTCACGGATGTGGTCGCGTGGGATCCGGCCGGGCGGATGGAGTCGTGCAAGGTGCCGACGACGCCTGCCAATCCGGCCGAGGGCGTGCTCAATGGCATCGCGGCGCTCGCGCCCAGGACGGGGCCCTGGGCTACGCTGGCGCACGGCACCACCATGGTCACCAACGCCATCGTCGAGCACCGCGGGGCACCGGTCGGCTTCATCACGACGCGCGGGTTCCGCGACGTGCTGGAGATCGGGCGCATGAGCCGGTTGCACCTCTACCGCCTGGACCTGCCGACCAAGGCGGAGCCGCTCGTGCCGCGCCGCTTGCGCCGCGAGGTGACGGAGCGCGTGGCGCCCGACGGCACGGTGCTGACGCGGCTCCACCTCGAAGAGATCGGCTCCATCGTGGAGGACTTCAAGCGCGAGGGCATCGAGAGCGTCGCCGTGTGCCTGCTCCACGCCTACGCCGCGCCGGCCCACGAGCAGGCGCTCCGGCTGGCGCTCGAGGGGCACTTCCCGCACGTCTCCGTCTCGAGCGCGATCAATGCCGAGTTCCGCGAGTACGAGCGGAGCTGCACCACCGTGCTCAATGCCTCGGTCATGCCGCTCGCGGCCCGCTACCTCGACGACCTCTCCCGTCGCACAGGCGGCAAGCCGCTACACCTCCTTCACTCGGCCGGCGGCATGATGTCCGTCGAGGCGGCGAAGGCCCGGCCGCTCAGCATGGCGATGTCGGGCCCCGCGGGTGGCGTTGCCGCCGCGGCCCACACGGCGCGGTCGCTCGGGCTCGCGCGCGCGCTCGCCTTCGACATGGGCGGGACGACCACGGATGTCTGCCTGATCGCCGATGGAGTCCCCGAGACGGCGGGGCAGCGCAAGCTCGGCGACTATCCGGCCCGGCTGCCCATGATCGCGGTCGAGTCCATCGGCGCGGGCGGCGGCTCCATCGCCAGAGTCGAGGCGACGGGCGCGCTCAAGGTCGGGCCGAGGAGCGCGGGCGCGGTGCCAGGGCCCGCCAGCTATGGGCAGGGCGGGACGGAGCCCACGGTGAGCGATGCCAATCTCCTCCTGGGCTACCTCAATCCCGAGCGGGTCTACGGCGGGTCCATCCGTCTCGACACGGCGCGCGCCGAATCGGTCATCGCGCCGGTCGCAGCGCGCTTCGGGCTCACGCTGATCGAGGCCGCTCACGGCGTGGTCGAGGTGGCCAATGCGAACATGTTGCGCGCGCTGCGCCTCGTGTCCGTCCAGCGCGGCTACGACCTCCGAGAGTTCTCGCTCATCGCCTATGGCGGCGCCGGCCCGCTCCACGCGGGTGCGCTTGCGCTCCAGGCCGGGATCTCGAGCGTCATCGTGCCCGCCCACTCGGGCGCCTTTTCGGCGCTCGGCTGTCTCGTCTCGCCGCTGCGCTACGACACCGTGCAGACCCACCGCGGGCGACTCGATGCCTGGGACGCCAAGGTGGTCGAGGAGCGCTTCCGGGCCCTCGAGGCGCAGTGCCTGCGCCCGCTCCTCGACGAAGGCCACGATCCAGCCCGGATGCTGGTGTTGCGGAGCCTGGACTTCCGCTACGTCGGGCAGAACTACGAGCTCGAGGTCGGGTGGGTCCCCGGCGGGCCCGCCGTGCTCAAGGCCGCCTTCGAGGCGCGCCACCGCCAGCTCTACGGCTACGCGACGGGGGAGAACGTCGAGTGCGTCAACCTTCGCGTCACGGCCCGCGCCGTCGAAGAGCCGCTGTCGCTGCCGGCGCCGCCCGCGGGGACATCCGCCGTCTCGACGGGCTCGCACCGCGCCTATTTCAAGGAGACGGGAGCGGTGGACATGGCGCGCTATGACCGGACGAGCCTGCCGCCGGGCTCGGCGGTGGCGGGGCCCGCCATGGTTGAGGACGAGTGGTCCACCACCGTGGTCTACCCGGGCCAGCGCTGTGTCGCCGACCGGCTCGGCAACCTCGTCATCGAGGTAGGAGGGCGCACATGAGCGCCGCGCTGAGCCCCGTCACGATCGAGGTCGTGCGGAACGGCCTCTACGCCATCGCCGAGGAGATGAGCGTCATCGTCATGCGCTCGGCCCGCTCGCCGCTCCTCAAGGAGGCGGGCGACCTCTCATCGGCGCTCACCGACGCGCAGGGGCGGCTCATCGCCCAGGGGCGGGACATCCCGATCCATATGGGGGTCATGGGTTTTACCGTGAAGGAATTCCTCAAGCGCGTGCCGGCGGAGACGCTGCGCGATGGCGACGTCTGGTTCCTCAACCTGCCCGAGGTGGGCGGCAATCACCTGCCGGACGTCAAGGCCGTGCGGCCGGACTTCTTCGAAGGGCGTCTGGTCGCCTACGCGATCAAACTCGCTCACTGGGCCGATATCGGGGGCGCGCTGCCCGCCAGCAATGTGCCGTGGGCGACCGAGTGCTACCAGGAGGGGCTCAGGATCGCGCCCATACGGCTCTTCTCCAAGGACGGCCCCGAGAGGCACGCGCTCGACTTCGTCCTGTCCAACCTGCGCGGCCGCGACGAGCGGGAGGGCGACATCTTCGCCCAGTTCGCCGCCAATGACGTCGCGGGCCGGCGCCTCCACGAGCTCTTCGCGCACTATGGCGCCCAGACGGTTGCGGCCTGCTTCGAGCGGCTGCACGACGAGTCCGAGGAGCAGATGCGGGCGGCACTCCGCGCGCTGCCCGACGGCGCCTGGGAAGGCGAGGACTTCCTGGACGACGACGGCGTCGAGGACCGGCGCATCCGCGTCAAGGTGCGCGTCGAGAAGCGGGGTGACGAGGCGACCTTCGACTTCACGGGCACCGATGCCCAGGCGCTGGGTCCCGTCAATACCACGTACTACATCGCCTGCTCGGGCGTGTACTACGCCATGAAGGCGCTGGTCGCGCCGGAGGCGCCGCCCAACGAGGGCTGTTACCGTCCGCTTCGCGTCGTCGTGCCCCCGGGCACGGTGCTGAGCGCCGATCCCGATCGCCCCGTGGTCGGGGGCAATCACGAGACCTCCCAGCGTGTGGTGGACGCCATCATCAAAGCGTTGGCACAGGTGATTCCCGATCGTGTGCAGGCCGGCGGCCCGACCACCGCGGGGCTCCTCATCCTGGGCGCGCGCATGGCGGACGGGCGCTGGGCGGTCTACTACGAGGTGCACGGCGGCGGCGAAGGCGCCACGGTCGGCAAGGACGGCGCCTCCGCCATTCGCGTCCACATGTCCAACGTGATGAACACGCCCGTGGAGGTCGTCGAGAGCGAGTATCCCCTCATGGTCGAGGAGCTGGCGCTGCGCCCCGGCTCGGGCGGCGACGGCCGGCACCGCGGAGGCCTCGGCTTCCGCCGCGCCTATCGCGTGCTGGGTCCGGATGTCACGCTCACCACCATGATCGAGCGCCGCATCGTGCCTCCCTACGGCCTCTTCGGCGGCAAGGACGCGGCGCCCTTCAGGATCACGCTCAACCCGGGGACGCCGCGCGAGCGGGACATTCGCGGCAAGGAGACGATGAAGCTCGCCCAGGGCGACCTGGTGCTGATCGAGACCTGCGGCGGCGGCGGCTACGGCGATCCGTCCGAGCGCCCCGCGGCATTGCGCAAGGCCGACCGCAGGGAGGGATACGTCGCATGAAGCTCGACAATCGCGTCGCGCTCGTCACCGGCGCCGCCAAGGGCATGGGCCGTGACATCTGCCTCACTCTCGCGCGTGAAGGCGCCGACCTCGCGCTGGCCGCGCGTGAGATCGCACCGCTCGAGGCGCTCAAGGGCGAGATCGAGAAGCTCGGGCGCCGGGCCCTGGTGGTTCCCTGCGACGTCACCGACGAGGCCGCCGTCCAGCGGATGGTGACGAAGACGACGGAGACCTTCGGCCGCATCGATATCCTGGTCAATACTGCCGGCGTGACGGGGCCCATCGAGACGCCCGTGCAGGAGATCCGGGTGGAGGATTTCCGCTTTGTCCTCGAGGCCAATATCGTGGGCACCTTCCTGCCGACCAAGCATGTGCTGCCGGGCATGATCGCGCGGAAGTACGGCAAGGTGGTCAATATCAGCGGTACCTCGGGGCTGCGCGGCTACAAGTACCGCGCGGCCTACTCCTCGTCGAAGTGGGCGCTGCGCGGCTTCACCCGCACGGTGGCGCTCGAAGCGGGGCCCCACAACGTCAACGTGAATGCGCTGCACCCGGGCATCGTCGCGGGCGATCGCATGGACAAGCTCTGCCGCGAGAAGGCGAAGAAGCGCGGCTGGACGCCCGCGCAGGTCCACCAGGAGTACGTCAACGAGATGGCGCTCCGCCGCGTTACGGTCTCGCAGGACGTCGCCAATGCCGTGCTCTTCCTGGTGTCGGACGAATCGAAGAACATGACCGGCCAATCGATGACGGTGGACGGCGGCTGGGACGTCTGATGCTGACACCCCTCAAGGCTAGCACCCCTCACCCTACCCTCTCCCCTCAAGGGGAGAGGGGATCTGGCTCCCTCGCTCCCGAAGGGGAGGGGCTCTGGCTCTCTCGCCCCCGGACGGCAGAGGGGCTCCGATTCCCTCGCCCCCGCAGGGGGAGAGGGTAGGGTGAGGGGGACCGATTGGCTGGCTTGAGCGGGATCGCATGAACTATCGAGTTGTCGGCGGGTCGCAGACCAGGGCGGACGCCTGGGAGAAGGTGCTCGGCCGTCCCATCTATGCGGGCGACCTCTCGGTGGCCGGCATGCTCCACGGCAAGATCGTCCGCAGCCCCTACGCCTCGGCGCGCATCGTCAGCATCGACACGAGCGCGGCGCGCGCCCTTCGCGGCGTCATTGCGGTGCTGACCCACCAAGACGTGCCGCAGAACGCGCTCCGCATGGAATTGCCGGGCCGCATGGCCGAGGCGACGGCAGGCGCGGTGCTCGCGACGCAGCCTGTGCTGGCGGAGGGACGCGTGAGGTTCCAGGGCGAGCCCGTCGTCGCCATCGCCGCCGAAACCCCCGAGATCGCCGCCGAGGCGGCCGAGCGCGTGCGTGTCGAGTACGAGCCGCTGCCCGGC
>JACORX010000313.1 GCA_016179165.1 Candidatus Rokuibacteriota bacterium
AGGGCTGGCTGGTGGACCTGGGCTGGCTGTGGATCCCCTTCGCGATGCTGGTGATCATCGGCGCGTCGAACGCGGTCAACCTGACCGACGGCCTGGACGGGCTGGCCATCGGCCCCGTCATCATGGCGGGCGGGGCCTTCGGGGTCATCGCCTACCTGACCGGCAACTTCCGCGCGGCCGACTACCTGAAGATCATCAACGTCAAGGGGGCGGGGGAGCTGACGGTCTTCTGCGGCGCCCTCATCGGCGCGAGCATCGGCTTCCTCTGGTACAACTGCCACCCCGCGCAGGTGTTCATGGGGGACGTGGGCTCGCTGGCGCTGGGCGGGGCGATCGGGACGCTCGCCGTGTTGACGAAGTCGGAGCTCCTGCTGCCGCTCATCGGCGGGATCTACGTGGTCGAGGCCGTGTCCGTCATCATCCAGGTCGGCTACTTCAAGGCGACGGGCAAGCGCTTCTTCCGCATGGCGCCGCTGCACCACCACTACGAGATGCAGGGGTGGCCGGAGCCCAAGATCATCGTCCGCTTCTGGATCGTGTCCTTCATGCTGGCGCTCCTGGCGCTCACGACTCTCAAGCTGAGATAGGCGCGTGAACACGATGACAGGCGAGCCGGTGGAGGAAGATCCCATGGCGGGGGAGCGGGGCGCGGCGTACCGGCAGTGGCTCGCCGAGCGCACGACCGCCGTGGTGGGCCTCGCGCGGAGCGGCGTCGCCGCCGCGCGCCTGATCCGACGCCTGGGCGGCCGCGTGCTCGCCTCGGACTCGGGAGCCCGCGAATCGCTCTCCGCCGACGCGCGCGGCCTCGAGCGCCTGGGGTGCGCGCTCTGGACCGGCGGGCACCCGGACGCGGCCTTCGCGGGCGCCGACCTCGTGGTCGTGAGCCCCGGCGTGCCGATCGAGCTGCCGGCGCTCGAGGCCGCGCGGGCCCGCGGCGTGCCGGTCATCGGGGAGCTCGAGCTCGGATGGCGCGTCATGGAGGCGGACCTCATCGCCATCACGGGCACCAACGGCAAGACGACCACGACGGCGCTGACGGGTGAGCTTGTCGGCGGCACCGCGCGGCCGGTCCTGGTCGGCGGCAATATCGGCACGCCGCTCTGCGCCCACGCCCTCGACTTCCCGGCAGACGGCCTCGTCGTGGCGGAGGCGTCGTCCTTCCAGCTCGATACGACCGAGCTGCTGCGGCCGCGCGTGGCGGTGGTGCTCAACGTCACGCCAGACCACCTGGACCGCCACAAGACCTTCGAGCGCTACGTCGAGGCCAAGTCGAGGATCTTTGCCAACCAGACGCCCGCCGATTGCGCGGTGCTGAACGCCGACGATCCGGTCGCGGCCTCGCTCGCCACGCGGACCCACGCGCGCGTCCTCTGGTTCAGCCGGCTCCAGCCGCTCGACCACGGCGTCTTCGTCCGCGACGGGTGGATCGTCGCCAGGCTCAACGGCCACGTCGAGGAGATCTGCCCGCTCGGCGAGATCCCGCTGCGCGGCCAGCACAACGTCGAGAACGTGCTGGCGGCCGCCGCGTGCGCTTTGTGGACCGGACTCTCTCCCGAGCCCATCCGCCGCGGCATCGGCGCGTTCCGGGGCGTCGCCCACCGCATCGAGCGCGTCCTCGACGAGCGCGGCGTCACGTACTACAACGACTCGAAGGGCACCAACGTCGCCTCGACCATTAAGGCGATCGAGAGCTTCAATGAGCCCATCGTCCTGATCGCGGGCGGCAAGGGCAAAGGGCAGGACTTCGGCCCGCTCCGGCAAGCCGCCCGCGGCCGCGTGCGCCAGGCCGTGCTGATCGGGGCGGACCGCGCCCAGATCCGCGCTGTCCTCGATGGCGCGGGCGTCCCGTGCATGGACGCAGGCTCGATGCAGGAGGCTGTGGCGTCGGCGCGCTCCCTGGCCTGCGTCGGGGATGTCATCCTGCTCTCGCCGGCCTGCGCCTCCTTCGACATGTTCGACAGCTACGAGCACCGCGGCGAAGTTTTCAAGACGTGCGTGCGGGAGCTCGCCCATGCCTAGAAAGCTCACGCCCGACCTGTGGCTCTTCGCTCTCGTGCTGGCCCTGGTGTCGCTCGGGGTCGTGATGGTCTACTCGGCCAGCGCCATCATGGCCGCTGACCGCTTCCACGACCCGCTGTACTTCCTCAAGAAGCAGCTCTTCTGGGCCGTGCTCGGCGTCTGCGCGCTCTGGGCCGGCATGCTCTTCGACTACCGCCGGCTGGAGCGCTTGGTCGTGCCGCTGCTGGCGGTGTCCTTCGTGTTGCTGGTGCTGGTGCTCGTGCCGCCCTTCGGCCAGGAGATCAACGGCACCCGGCGGTGGTTCCGTGCCGGCCCCGTGTCCTTCCAACCGGTGGAGCTGGCGAAGTTCTCGCTGCTGCTCTACCTCGCGGCCTTTCTCACGCGTCGCCAGGAGATGATCGAGACCTTCAGCCAGGGCCTGCTGCCGCTCCTGCTCGTGGCGGGCGGCATGGCGGGGCTGACCGTGCTCCAGCCCGACCTGGGTAACGCCATGGTGCTCGTGATCCTGACGCTGGCCCTGGCCTATCTGGGCGGCGCGCGCGTCTCTCACATGGGCCTGATCGCGGCCGCGTCGCTGCCGATGATCGCAGCGGCTATTGCAATGAAGCCCTACCGCCTGCGGCGCATGGCCGCGTTCATGAACCCGTGGGACGACCCGCAGGGCTCGGGCTTCCAGATCATCCAGTCCTTCCTGGCGCTGGCCTCGGGCGGGTGGCTCGGGCGCGGGCTGGGCGAGTCCAAGCAGAAGCTCTTCTACCTGCCGGAGGCCCACACCGATTTCATCTTCGCCATCGTCGGCGAGGAGCTGGGGTTGGCAGGCGCCGTGGTCGTGGTGGCGCTCTTCGTGCTCCTCGTGTGGCGGGGCTTGCGGATCGGGCTGCGCGCGCCGGACGCCTTCGGCAGCTACCTGGCGCTCGGACTGACCATCATGCTCGCGACCCAGACGCTCGTGAACCTCGGCGTGGTGACGGGGGCCCTGCCGACCAAGGGGCTGCCGCTGCCCTTCATGTCCTCCGGAGGCTCGGCGCTCCTCATGGCGCTCTTCTCGACGGGTGTGTTGCTGAATATCTCGCAGCACGCGGGGACCGTGTAACCAGGTTTAAAAAGTACCAGCAGATCCACTTCGTGGGCATCGGGGGCCTCGGCATGAGCGGCATCGCCGAGGTGCTGCTGACCTTGGGCTACCGCGTGACGGGCTCCGACCAGAGGCGGGGCGAAGCCGTGGAAAGGCTCGAGCGCCTGGGCGCCAAGATCTTCGCCGGCCACGAGCCCAGCCACGTCGAGGGCGCGCACGTCGTCGTCTACTCCTCCGCCGTCGCGCGCGACAACGTCGAGGTGCAGGTGGCGCGCCACCGCGGCGTGCCCGTCATCGCACGCGCCGAGATGCTGGCCGAGCTGATGCGGCTCAAGTACGGGATCGCCATCGCCGGCACCCACGGCAAGACCACGACCACCTCCATGGTGGCGGCGGTGCTGGGCGCGGCGGGGCTCGACCCGACCGTGGTGGTCGGCGGGCGCGTCCACGGCCTCGGGGCCAACGCCCAGCTCGGGCAGGGCGAGTTCCTCGTGGCCGAGGCGGACGAGTCGGACGGCTCCTTTCTCAAGCTCACGCCGACCATCGCGGTCGTGACGACGGTCGACGCCGAGCACCTCGACCACTACGCCGACCTCGACGCGATCAGCAAAGCCTTCCTCACCTTCGTGAACAAGGTGCCGTTCTACGGCTCGGCTGTGCTCTGCCTCGACCAGCCCAACATCCAGCAGATGATCCCGCTGATCGAGAAGCGGGTCGTGACGTACGGGCTCGAGTCCGGCGCCGATATCACGGCGCGCAGGCTGTCCTTCTCCGGTATGCAGTCCCGATTCGAGATCCTGCACCGGGGCAAGACCCTGGGCGCGGCGACCATCCAGGTGCCGGGCCGGCACAACGTGCTCAACGCGCTCGCCGCCGTCGGGGTGGGCCTCGACCTCGAGGTGCCCTTCGAGCGCATCCAGCAGGCGCTGTCTGGATTCGAAGGCGTCCAGCGGCGCTTCCAGATCCGAGGCGAGGCGGCGGGCGTCCTCGTCGTGGACGACTACGGGCATCACCCCGCCGAGATCCGCGCCACCCTGGCCGCCGCCAAGGCCGGGTTCGACCGGCGCGTGCTCACGGTGTTCCAGCCTCACCGGTACACGAGGACCCAGTACCTGCGGCAGGAGTTCTTCACGGCCTTCTACCAGTCGGACGTGCTGATCGTCATGGACATCTATGCCGCCGGCGAGGCGCCGATCCCGGGCGTGCACGCGAAGGACCTTGCGGACGGCATCGCGGCCCACGGTCACCGGGAAGTCCTCTACATGGACGGCGACCGGGCCGGCATCCTCAACTACCTGTGCGAATCCACCCGTCCCGGCGATCTCGTGCTGACCTTGGGCGCCGGGGACGTCGGCCAGCTGGGCACGGAGCTTCTCACGCGCCTCAACGACCCGCGCGACCAGTCGAACAGGAGGTAGCCCATGCTAGGAGAGATACGGGGCGAGGTTCGGTTCAAAGAACCCCTCAGCTTCCATACCTCCCTTCGGATCGGAGGGCCGGCGGACATCTTCGTCGTCCCGCAGGACGTCGAGGACATCCGCCTCGCGCTGAGCTTCGCGGAGCGCGATCACCTGCCGGTGGAGATCATCGGCGGCGGCAACAACCTCCTGGTCCGCGACCGCGGCATCCGCGGTGTCGTCGTCAAGGTCGAAGGCTGCCTGGGGCGCGCCGAGTTCAACGGCGAGGAGGCCGTCGCGGGCGCAGGCGTGGGGCTCTCGGCGCTGATCCGCGAGGCGGCGGCGCTCAACCTGGGCGGCATCGAGTGCCTCGTCGGCATCCCCGCGACGATCGGCGGCGCGGTGGCAATGAACGCCGGCACGGCCGACGGCTGGATCGGCGACTTCATCTCCGCCGTCTACTTCCTCCACCCGGACGGGACGCTCGGCGAGTTCAAGCCCGGCAACGGCGCCTTCGGCTACCGCGACTTCGCAGCGCCCGCGGGCGCGGTCGTGGTGGGCGCGCGGCTCCTGATGCTCCGGCGGCCGCAGGCCGAGATCCAGATGGAGAT
>JACORX010000314.1 GCA_016179165.1 Candidatus Rokuibacteriota bacterium
AGCCCGACCCAGTAGATTAGCGCGAAGACCGAGTCCACGTCGCCGCCGTACGTCGCGACGTTCTCCGGGAACCACCGCATCCAGGTCACCATGAGTGGTCACCTCGTGTGGCGGCGGCAGGGGTCGGCGCCACACCTGCAAGCTCGCCGATGGAAACACCCTCGAGCTCGCGCATCAGGAGCGCCTGAACGCGGGCCCAGACCGGGTGCACCGGGCAAGTGCGGTCGCGCGGGCAAAGCCCCCGACGGATCAGGCACCGGTTGAGGTGGATCGGCCCTTCGACGGCCTCGATGACCCGCCTGAGGGTGACCGCCGTCGGCGGCGCGAGCAGCGAGACGCCGCCGGACATCCCTCGTCGCGTGCGGACGAGGCCGGCCCGGGCAAGATCCTGGATCACCTTGCGCAGGTAGGGGCGGGGAACGCCGGTGCGGCGGCCGAGGTCGGTCGTCCGCACGCTGGCATCGGCTGGCCGACCGGCCAAGTCCACCATGACTCTCACCGCGTAGTCGCCTCTGAGCGTTAGCTGCATCGAAATGGACCTTGTTAGTCCTCTTTGTCCGCAAAGATTGGGTGATTGTGCTTCGAAGTACAATCCGGCAAATGCTTCATTTTCTTGGTGCATCGACACCAGGCAGACGCTTGCCGGGACCCGGTGTCTCTCAGGCAGGTCAGTTCTTCCATGGCGGAAGGCCTTGCTCGGCGTGCTCGGGGCCACAATGCGAGGCGCCGCGAGATCCCTCGTCAGTTCATGCGCGCTTGACAACGGCGCGACGCCCCGCTAGAAAGGGCCCGGAGGCACCCATGATCGCGCGGATTCTCCCAAGCCCGACCCCGGCTCGCGCGGCGGCTATCCTGCGGGAGCTCTTCGGCCGTATCCAGGCGCCGGTGACCTTCAGGCTGTGGGACGGCAGCGAGGTGCGCCTGGCCGGCGACAAGCCCCTCTGCGCCGCGGTCATCAGGTCGGCGGAGACCTTCCTGCACCTGATCCTGCACCCGAAGCCCTACGACTTCGCCCTCGCCTACGTGAACAGCGCCGTCGATTTCGAGGGCGATATCTTCGCGATCATGCCTGTCGCCGACGAGGTCGAGGAGCTCCGCGTGCCGCTGTTCCTGAAGCTCCGGCTCCTGCTCTCGCTGTGGAAGGGCTGACAACGTGAGCCACCGGGCCTCCGCCTTCGATGTCATTGTCGTCGGAGGCGGTCCGGGAGGCAGTACCGCCGCCTGGCGGCTCGCGAAGGCTGGGCTGCGGCCCCTCGTCCTCGACGCCGCCGTGTTCCCGAGGGTGAAGATCTGCGCCGGGTGGGTGACGGCCGAGGCGCTCCGCGATCTCGAGATCGACCCTGAGAAATACCCGCTGACCATCCAGCCGTTCGCCGCCTGCGTCCTCGAGTTCGAGGGCGCGCGGCACGAGACGGGCTGGCGGACGCCCGCCAGTTACGGCATCATCCGCCGCGAATTCGACCTCTACCTGCTCGAGCGCTCAGCCGCCGCGGGCGCCGACGTCCGCTGGGGCATCCGCGTCACCGGCGTCGAGCAGCGTCCGGACGGCGTGAGCGTCGAGACCGACCGCGGCCTCTTCGAGGCGCCGCTCGTGATCGGCGCGGGCGGCCACCGCTGTCCCGTCGCCCGGGCGCTGGGCGAGGTGTCACCCCTCGAAGAGGTTGTCGTCGCGCAGGAGAGCGAGACGCGCCTTTCGCCCGAGTGGGTGGAGCGCCTCGGGGTTTTCATGTGCGCGCCCGAGCTCTACGTCGAGCCCGATCTCCGTGGCTACGGCTGGTACTTTCCCAAGCAGGATTTCGTCAACATCGGCATCGGCTGCACCGGGGGTGGCGACGGCAGCCTACCGCGCAGGCGCCAAGCCCTGGTGGCCGCGCTGCGCGCTTCCGGGAGGCTGCCGGACGACATGCCGATCGAGCCCTTCAAGGGGCACGCCTACGTCGTGCGCCGCCGGGCCCCGCGTAGGCTGTCGGGCGCCCGCTTCATGCTGGTGGGGGACGCCGCAGGACTCGCGCGTGATCTCTCGGGCGAGGGCATCGGCCCGGCCATCCGGAGCGGCATCCTCGCCGCGGAGGCGGCGCGGGCCTTTCTCCAGGCGGGCATCCCGCTCGACGGCTACCCGAAGCAGGTCGCCGCGCTGTACGGGCCCGGGGACCCCGGCTGGCTGGAGCGTCAGCTGGAGCGGCTGCCCGAGGCTGTGGCGCGGCTTGCGGTCCGGATCATCCTCGGGCTCGGGCTGGCCAGGCGGCGCATCGTCTTCGCCGGAATATTCGGCATGAAGGAGGCGGAAACATGACACCCAGGTCACGGCCCCGGGACGCCAAGGCCATTGCGCACCACTACGACATCTCGAACGACTTCTACGCTCTCTTCCTCGATCCACTCATGCTCTACACCTGCGCCTATTACCGCGAGCCGGACGGCAAGCTCGAGGCGGCGCAGCGGGACAAGGTGGACCTCGTCTGCCGCAAGCTCCGCTTCACGCCTGGCGAGACCCTCCTCGACATCGGCTGCGGCTGGGGCGGCCTCTCCATCTGGGCGGCGCAGCACTACGGCGTCACGGCGCACGGGGTGACGCTCTCGCGCGCCCAGGCCGAGTGGGCCGCCGCCCGCATCAAGCGAGAAGGCCTCGAGGGGCGCTGTCTCGTCGAGTACCGCGACCTGCGCGACCTGCCCGCGGGCGCCCGCTACGACAAGATCGCGGCGATCGGCGTCATCGAGCACGTCGGGGTCCCGAACTACCCGGCGTTCTTCGGCAACGTCCGCGAGATGCTCAACGACGGCGGCCTCTACCTCAACCACGGTATCCACCACGAGTTCCACTGGAAGCAGACCAGCCAGACCGACTTCCTCTACGAACAGGTCTTCCCCAACGGCGATCTCTCCGGCGTCTCGGAGACCATGACCGAGATGGAGCGCGCCCGCTGGGAGGTGCTCGACGTCGAGAACCTGCGCCTGCACTACGCACGCACCTGCCGCCAGTGGGCCGAGCGTCTTCAGGCTCGCGCCGACGAGGCCCGGGCGATCGCCGGCGAGCGCACCTACAGGACCTGGCTGCTCTACCTCGCGTGCTCGTCGATGGCCTTCGAGAGCGGCTCCATCGGGCTCTACCAGTTCCTGCTGCGCAAGCAGTGGGACAGGGCGGGCAGTGCCGCGCCCACGACCCGCGAAGACCTCTACGGCTGAGGCGACCGCGGGATGAATGTGACCCACCGCCCTCTCGACTCCGTGCCCGAGAGCATCGCGCGCGCCTGGGGTGGCGTCGCCGCTATCGTCGAGCGGGGGCCCGCGCCCACCACCTTCGAGGTCGTTTTCACCTTGAGCAGCAGCAATGCGCAGGCGCCGGGAGGCGGTGGTCCCGTTCTCGGCACCTTCTAGGCCCAGGCGCACGGCCCGCGCGCTCGCCTGCGCCCTGGTGTTGCTCGCGGGCGCTCTCCTCCGGCCCGCTCTCGGCGCCGGGGTTGAGGGAGCGCCCACGCTTCCGCCGGGCGTGCCGCCCGCCGATCTGGCGCGGATCGAAAAGGTCCTGGCGAATGCGACGGTTTCGACGCGCGTCGAGGTCGCGCCGTACCCCCTGCGGCTCGACGTCTTTGACTACCTGCTCGACCACCCGGAGTTCGCCACGCAGGTGACGCGGGCGCTGAAGCTGGCCCGCTACCGCATCTGGCGTACCGCCGACGGCCTGAACCTCGACGAAGGCTGGGGCGTCACGGGGCTCATCACGCCGTTCTATGGAGACGGCGGCCTGCGCGTCGTCTACGCGCGCGGGCGCTACGAGCAGAGCGTGCTGCCCGACATCAGCGGCCAGGTCGTGATCCTCCTCCGCTACGCCGACGGCCCGGGCCCCAACGGCCGGCCGGCGCTCGCCACCTCGATGGAGGTCTTCGCGCAGCTGGACAGCGCGATGGTCGCCACATTCGCCGGCTCGATTGCGAAGTCCAAGGCCACGAGCGAGGGACTGCACGTGCTCAAGGTCTTTTCGCGCCTGTCCAGGCACCTCGAGCGCCGCGCCGACGAGGTCCTCGCCGAGCTGGGAAAGAACCCCGATGTCTCCCGCGCCAATTTAGAAGGGTTCCGCCGCGTCTTGAAGCCCTGAGTCCGAGACCGACAACCTCGCAGGCGGTCGAGAAGGGTCCAGATGCGAGGCGGCGCTCGAAGGCCGCAGGCGAGGCGTAGCCCTGCTACGTTGAGCCTGCGGCCGAGGGCGCCAACGAAGCAGGTGGGCCCTTATCGGCCGCCTGCTTAAGGCGTGAGCCAGCTTAGCAGGTAGGGGACGCTGAGGATGAGGAGCGTCCCGAGCGCCGCGACGATGAGCACTACGCGGAACCATCCTGCCGCGAAGAGGGTGTGCGACCCGGGCTCCGCGTGGGCCTTCGCAGCAGAGCTGAAGAGCGCGACCAAGGCGAGGATCAGCCCCGACGAGAGCACGATGATCCCGAGCGGCCGGGTCCAGGGCGGCAGGCCGGGGACATGGATGGGCAAGCGGGTTCCGATGCTGCCGAGGACCAGGAGCGCGGCGATCAGCCATCGTCGCGTGCGCCACCACACGACCCAGGCCAGGGTCGCCCACATGGCGAACGCTCCCACGTCGAGCGCGAGGCGCCAGGGGCCGCAGGTCCTGATGGAGCCCTCGCACTTGACGAGAACGATCGCAAACCAGACGCACACCCAGCCGACGAAGAGGACGAGGAGGACGAAGGGAGCGAGGGGCATCCGGGTTCCGAAGATTTCCGGCGCCAGGTTCCACCAGGCGCGGCCCATGATGACGGCCGCGGCCACCACCCCGATCCAGGCGAGGCTGTGCACCGGCGTCTCGGCCGGTCCGAGCGCGGGCAGGCGCGCGAGCGCGATCACGGCGAACAGGAATATCCCGACGAAGCCCACGAAAGACGCCGTCCGATAGGGAAGTAGACGCTGTGGCATATGCGTCTCCTCTCAGGGGGCCGGAGCGCCGTGGCGTCCCGCGCCGCCGGCGAAGCGTGCCGCGCCTTCGAGACTCTCTCCCGAGTCGATGGTGGCCTTGCCGAGTTCGAACTCCCGCGCGAGAGCGGCTCCGAAATCCATCCCGAAGGTCTCGTAGACTGAGCGGCGGTCGCTCATGACGCAGTTGGGAGGGAAGGCCGCGATCTCCTGTGCGAGCGCCTCGGCCGCCTCGCGCGCGTGTCCGGCCGGCACGACGCGGTTCGCGAGGCCGATGCGCTCGGCCTCAGCCGCGCCCACCGGTCTGCCGGTGAGGATCAGGTCGAGCGCCCGGCTCATGCCGATCATCCGGGCAAGCCTGATCGTCCCGCCGTCCAGGAGCGGCACGCCCCACCGGCGGCAGAAGACGCCGAAGGTCGCCGTCTCCTCCATCACGCGAAGATCGCACCAGAGCGCCAGCTCGATGCCGCCCGCGACGGCGTATCCGGAAACCGCGGCGATGACGGGCTTGGAGAGCAGCATGCGCGTCGGGCCCATCGGTCCGTCGCCCGCTGGTTTGACCCGGCTGCCCTCGCTGCCGAGGGCCTTGAGATCCGCGCCCGCACAGAAGGTACCGCCCGCTCCCCAGAGCACGGCCGCGCGCGTGGCGGGATCGGCCTCCACCGCGCGGAAGGCCTCGGCCAGGGCGCGGGCCGTGTGCCCGTCCACGGCGTTCTTTCTTTCCGGGCGGTCGATGATGACGGTGCCGACAGCCCCCTTCTGCTCGACCCTGACCGTCATGGAGTCCTCCCTTGCAGACTCGGGCGTGGCATTCGGCACGCCCAGATAGTACACGGTCGGGGACGGTCGGAGGGAGCGCCAATCTCTCCGGCCCGGCCTGCACGCGGGTCGAGGGACCTACTTGACAGGCGGGCCGCTTGGGTCGATTCTCCCACCACCGAAGGAACAGGGAGCGGCCCGAACCCACAGCAGAGCGGAGGAACCACGATGAGCGAACTCACTCGACGCGATGTCTTGAAATTGGGCGGCGCCGCCGCCGCGGCCGGGCTCGGCTTCCCGGCCGTCCTCCGGGCCCAGGCGAAGGAGATCCCGATGCTGGGTCTCTGGTCCTTCACGGGCGCCTTCTCCGACGTGGGCCCCGTCCTCGACCGCGGCATGAAGATGGCCCTCGACGAGCGCGGCATGAAGATCCAGGGCAAGACCATCAAGTACATCACCCGCGACGACGAGACCAAGGCCGGCAGCGCCACGCGCCGGGCCGAGGAGGCCATCGACGCAGACGGCGTGAAGTACATCATCGGCCCCTGGTCCTCGGGCGTCGCCCTGGCCGTGTCGGAGGTCGCCAAGCGGAAGAAGACCTTCCACTACTTCAGCGGCGGCACCGAGGACATCTCGGGCGCGCGCTGCCACCGCTACTCGTTCCAGTGGGCGGCGAGCCCGTACACGGCCGCGAAGACCGTCGTCGACACGTTCATGCGGGCCAACCCCAAGGCCAAGCGCTGGCACCTACTCGTGGCCGACTACGCCTTCGGCTGGTCGGTGGAGAAGTACATCAAGGAAGTGGGCAAGGGGCATGGGATCGAGTTCGTGGGCGCCGACCGGCACCCTCTCGGCGAGCGTGAGTTCTCCAACTACGTGACCAAGGCGGCGGCCAACAAGCCGGACGTGGTGGCCATGATCAACTTCGGCCTCGATGCCGTCACCGGCGCGCGCGAGATCTTCAACTTCGGGCTGACCCCGAAAGTCCCGCTCATCCTGACGTGGTCCTCCGGCGTCGAGGAGCTGGTGCAGCTCAATCCGGAGATCCGCGAGAACATGTGGGTCGGCTCGAACTTCTACTACACCGCGGACACGCCCGTGGCGAAGGAGTTCGTGAAGAACTACCAGGCCAAGTTCGGCGGCCCTCCCGGCTACGCGCCGGCCGCGGCCTACGGCATGACGCGGATGATGCTCCACGCCATGGACAAGGCCAAGTCCACCGAAGTGCCGGACGTGATCAAGGCCTGCGAGGGCCTCGAGGTGGACGACCTGGTGGGGCGCATGCGGGTGGATCCGAAAACCCATCAGACGCTGCGGCCGTACTTCTTCATGCGCTGCAAGAAGAAGGACGCGATGAAGAACCCCATGGACTTCGCCGATATCGTCGCGACGGGCTCGACGCCGCTCCCGGCGGAGTACGCCGCCTGCAAGGACATAGGCACGCTCTAGCAGGCCGCTGAAAACGGCCCATCTGCTTCGTTGGCGCCCTCGGCCGCACGCTCAACGTACAGGAGTACGCCTCGCGTGCGGAATCAACTCAGCCCTCGTCTCACGACGGCATACGCCGTCGCTCAACTCGAACAGCGGGGCGCCGCCTCGCATCTGGACCCTTCTCGCCGGCCTGCGGCCTCGCGGGCCGGCTAGCGCGTCCGGATCACGACCCGCCGGTCCTCGATGTCGATGTCACGCAGCGTTCCCGGCACCTGCCACTTGAGCAGTCCCGCTCCCGCAGCGCCCATCACAACTGAGAACGGCCAGTTGCCGACCGGCTGCCTCCCCAGGTTGAACTCGGTCAGCACCACGCGCGCTTGACCCGGCTTGCCGCCCTGTTCCCCAGGCTGGACCGCGATGGAGCCGCGGACAGTGATCCAGATGGGCCGGTCGAGCTGCGACGCCTGCAGGTAGCCGGCGAGTTGAGAGAAGGGTGGGCCCTGCAAGAGGCTGCGGAAGACCGTACGGCCCTGCAGAAGAAACTGCCCCGGCGCCAGCCTCATGGCGAAGGGATGGAAGCGAAGGCCGGCCGTCTCGGCCAGGTGGCGGGCGACCAGGGCATTGATCTCCCGCTCGGTGAGAATGATTGGATCTTGGCGCCCCGACTGGCCGGTGTCCCGCTGGACGATCTCATGGAGCTTGCCCCGGGCGGCCGGGGCGTTGGTCGGGCTCCAGTCGAGGGCATCGAAGCGGGGTTCCTCAAAGATGTTGCCGGATAGGAAGATGAAGCCCCCTGCGAGGACAACCAGGAATGTCACCGCGATTACGAGGATGAGGCACCCGGCGCAACCAAGCTTCATAGGCCTTAAACCATAGCACCGGCTTCAAATTTCAGTACTTTGGAAAAAGATATCCGTCTATCTTGACATTCATCAACGCAGACTATATAAGTTGAATACACTTAGATCTGAGGTGGAGGCTGGCGAGCCCACTGACGAGAGACTTCCCACAGGAGAACAACGACATGGCGAAGGTGATCG
>JACORX010000302.1 GCA_016179165.1 Candidatus Rokuibacteriota bacterium
ACTGCACGGTGAGCGCCGACAACCGTTTCGCGCGCAAGCACTACTACTACCCGGACATGCCGAAGAACTACCAGATCAGCCAGTACGAGGAGCCGCTGGCGGAGCACGGCCATCTCGACATCGAGGTGGACGGCGCCGCGCGCCGGATCGGCATCGAGCGCCTCCACCTCGAGGAGGACGTCGGCAAGCTCATCCACGAGGGCAGCCTCGAGACGGCGCAGTCGAGCCGGGTGGACTTCAACCGCGCCGGCGTGCCGCTCATGGAGATCGTCTCCAGGCCGGACATCCGCACCCCCGAGGAGGCGGGCGCCTACCTGCGGGGGCTCCGGGCCATCGTCGTCTACCTGGGCGTCTGCGACGGCAACAGGGAGGAAGGGTCCATGCGCTGCGACGCCAACATCTCGCTCAAGCGGGCCGGGGCGACCCCGCTCGGGACCAAGGTCGAGGTCAAGAACATGAACTCCTTCCGGAACGTCCAGCACGCGCTCGAGTACGAGATCAAGCGGCAGGGCCGCGCGCTCGACGCCGGGGAGCGAATCGTGCAGGAGACGCGCCTTTGGGATCCCGACAAGGGGCAGACGGTCTCGATGCGCTCGAAAGAATTCGCCCACGACTACCGCTATTTCCCGGAGCCCGACCTGCCGCCTCTCAACGTGGAGGCGCGCTGGATCGAGGCCGTGCGCGCCACGCTGCCCGAGCTGCCGGCCGCCCGTCGCGTGCGCTTCATGCGGGCGCATGCGCTCACCGCCTACGACGCGGACCTTCTGACCGGGAGCCGCGCGCTGGCCGACTACTTCGAGGCCGCCGTCGCCCAGTGCGGCACGCCGAAAGCCGTTGCCAACTGGATCCTCAACGAGCTGCTTCGTGAGCTGCCCGGCGACGACGAGCGCGCGGTCGCCGCCTGCGCCGTTTCGGCCGGTAACCTTGCCGGCCTCATCACGCTCATCGAGGACGGCACCATCAGCGGCAAGATCGCCAAGGACGTCTTCGAGAAGATGTGCCGCTCGGGCGAGGACGCGCGGACTATCGTCAGCCGCGAGGGCCTGACCCAGGTCGCCGACGCGGGTGCGCTCGGCGCCGTCGTGGATGGGGTCCTGGCCGAGCACGTCAAGGTCGCCCTGGACTACAAGGCCGGCAAGAAGGCCGCCCTGGGTTTCCTCGTCGGGCAGGTCATGAAGGCGACGGCCGGCAAGGCGAGCCCCGGTGTCGTGAACTCGCTCCTGGCTGAAAAACTATCGAAACTTTGAAGGGTTAGATAGAATAGTCGGAGCCTCATGATACGGCTCCACCGGGTCTGCAAGGTCTTCGAAAGCGGGCCAATGAAGCTGCCGGCCCTCAGCGACATCTCGTTCGCCGTCGAGAAGGGCGAGTTCGTCGTCCTCTCGGGTGCCAGCGGGGCCGGCAAGACGACCCTCCTTCGCCTCCTCTACGCCGACGAGCAGGTCTCGGACGGCGAGATCGAAGTCGCCGGCTTCGACCTCACGGCGCTGCGCCGCGGGGAAGTCCCGCTCCTCCGGCGCTCGCTCGGCATCGTCTTCCAGGACGCCAAGCTCCTCTCGGGCCGCACCGTCTTCGAGAACATCGCCTTCGTCCTGCGCGTCCTGGGCACCGCGCGCCGCGACATCACGCCGCGGGCCTTCCAGGCGCTCAAGGCCGTCGGCCTGTCCTCGCGAGTCCAGGCCTATCCGGCCCAGCTTTCCCAGGGCGAGGCCCAGCGGGCCGCCCTCGCGCGGGCGATTGTGAAGTCCCCGGCGCTCCTGCTGGCCGACGAGCCCACGGGCAACCTGGACGAGGCGATGGCCGGCGAGATCCTCGACCTGATCAAGGACATCTCGAGCCGCGGCACCACGGTGCTGTTCGCGACTCACCAGGCGCGATTGGCCGCTCAGCTCAAGCGCCGCACGCTGAGGCTCGAAGGCGGCATCCTGGTCAAGGACGAGGGCTGAGCCCCCACGTCTCCCTCTCACCCATCGGGGGAGAGGGCAGGGTGAGGGGGCAACAGGTGGGGAGCTAGGCTGCTATGCTGAGCTTCATCGTCAGCGAGGCCCTCGTGGACCTCCGGCGCGCGGGCCGCGTCGGCATCAGCGCCATCCTGCTCATCACGCTCTCGCTCACGGCGCTGGGCGGCTTCTGGCTGCTGTCCTTGAACCTCGGGCGGGCCGTCGGACAGTGGCGTGACCGTGTCAGGGTCGTGGTCTTTCTCCGGGAGGAGCCGTCGACCGCCGCTCTCGCCGAGATCACCCGCCGTGTCGAAGCGCTCGACGGTGTCCAGCGGGTGCGCTACGTCGGGAAGGCCGAGGCGCTCCGTTCGCTGCGCCAGTCGCTGGGCACCCAGGCGGGCGTCGTCGATCACCTGCCGCGCAACCCGCTGCCGGCCTCGCTCGAGGTGGCGCTGGCCGAAGGCTCGACCACTCCCGAGGCCACCAGCGCGCTGGCCGGGCGGCTCGCCGCCTTCCCCGAGGCCGAGGAGGTTCAGGGTGGCGCGGAATGGGTCGAGGGACTCGCCCGCTGGCAGCACCTCTTCCAGGTCGTGGGTCTGGCGGTGGGCGCCGTGCTGGCGCTGGCCGCCATCCTGACGGTGACGACCGCGACCACGCTGGTCCTGCACGCGCGGCGCGCCGAGACGGAGATCATGAGGCTCGTCGGCGCGAGCGAAGCCGTCATCCGGCTGCCGCAGCTCCTGCAGGGGATGGTCCAGGGCCTGCTGGGTGCCGTCGTCGCGCTGGTTCTGCTCGAGGCGGCTTTTGCCGTCGCGGCGCCACGGCTCGAGCCGCTGCTGCAGCTGACCTTGGGCCTGGCCCGAGCGGTCTTCCTCTCGCTGCCGCAGATCCTGTTCCTGATCGTGGGTGGCGCCCTCCTGGGCGCGCTGGGCGGCCTCCTGGCCCGCGGCCGGGTGACGACCTGATGCCCGCCTTCCGGTCCGCGCCGGCGCTCCTGTTCCTCGTGCTGGTACTCGCCCTGCCCGCGACGGGACAGCAGAAGAAGGACGGCGCGGACCTCAACGAGAAGGAGCGCGCGCTCCAGCGGGCGCAGAAGAGCCTCAAGGAGGAGCGCACCAAGGCTGCGGAGGCGCGCAAGCGCGAAGCCGGCATCCTCTCAGAGCTCGAGACGATCGACCGGAGGCTGAACGACAAGCGTAAGCAGGTCGCGCTGCTCGACGGGCGTATCAGGCATACCCAGGCCGAGATGGGCGATCTCCAGCGCGACATCGCCCGCCTCGAGAATATGCGCTCGGGACAGGAAGACGGCATGGCCCAACGCCTGCGCGCGATGTACCGGATGCAGGTCCAGGGTGGGGCGCTGCCCGTCCTCCTCTCGGGCGACGACCCCGTCGCCCAAGCCGTGCGCCTCCGCCACCTGACCACGCTCGCGACGGTGGACGCCCGGATGATTCGAGAGTATCGTGTGACTTCCGAGGGTTTGGTGGACCGGAAGAGCAGGCTCGAGGTACGCCGCGGGGAGATGTCGGCTCTCCGGACCGAGGCGGTGGGCGAGCGGGCCGAGGCGGACCGCGAGGCGGCCAAGCGGCGGGCGCTGCTCGCGCGGGTCAGGGACGAGCGGGTTTACCACGACCGGATGGTCGGGGAGCTCAGCGAAGCCACGCGGCGCCTGGAAGCCTTCATCCGGGACCTCCAGGAGAAGCGGCGGGTCGCGAAGGTCCCGCCGCCCTCGTCGAAGCCGCCGAAGGCGACGCCCGGTGAGGGGACGCCGTCAGTGGGGATGGGCGCGATGCGCGGGCGGCTGGAGTGGCCCGCGCCGGGGCGGATCGTCGAGGAGTACGGCAGGCGCGTGAACCCGCGCTTCGGGACGAAGACCTTCCGAAACGGGATCGACATCGACGCCGCCGAG
>JACORX010000327.1 GCA_016179165.1 Candidatus Rokuibacteriota bacterium
GCGTAGAAGGCGACGAGCTTGAAGCCCTTCTTGTCGAGGACCGGGTCGTAGTACTTCCGGATGAAATCGCTGCCGTCGAGCGCCGCGTACACGTGCTGGTAGTCACGGAAGATGTACGGCAGCTGGAACGCCGACATCTCCGGCACCAGAGTGGACAGCGGCGCGGTGGTGATCGGGCCGAAGTCGACGGTGCCCAGCTGGATCTGCTGGGCGACTTCGCGCTCGCCGCCGAGGGCGCCGGAGTGGTGGTGGATCACCTTGAACTTGCCGCCCGTCAGCTCGCCGACCTTGTCGGCGAATTGCTGCGCCGCGAGGGCGGTCCCATGCTTCGGCGGGTTGACGTTGCCCATCACCAGGTCTTTCGCCTGGGCAAAAGCCGGCGCGGCCCCGGCAAGCAGCAGCGTGGCACAAACGAGCAGTCTGAGAACGATCATGTACGGCCTCCTTGTTGGGTGTGGCTCGAGAATTTCGGCATCACGTCGGTCGCGAGCAGCTCCATGGAGCGCTGCCAGAGCTTGGGCTGGTCCCAGTCGTGGCCGCCCATGAGGAGCGTGCCGAAGTGGCCGGTCTCTTCCCGCAGGGCCACCAGCCGGTCGAGCACGCGTCGCGGGCTGCCGGCGATGATCAGCGCGCGCTTGACCGTGTCCACGGTGACGTCCTCGTCGGGCACCTCGAGGTCCGGCTTGAGCATGAAGAGCGCCTTGCGCCCCTTCGAGAAGCTGTGGTGGAAGAAGCGGTAGTAGAACGAGAGCCCGTTGTCGGGGTCGGCGAGGTAGTCTTCGGCCTCGGCATCGCTCTCGGTGACGAGGACGCTGCGCGAGACGCGCCAGATGTCCGGGTCGGGGCGCCGTCCGGCCGCCTCGCATCCCTCGACGTACTTCTCCCAGTGGCCGCGGAGATAGCGCCGGTGGAAGAACTGCCCGGAGATCGGGATCCAGCCCCGCTCGCCCGCGGTCTTGGCGCTCGCGGAGTTGGGCGTGAGGAGGGACAGCGCGATGGGCGGGTGCGGCTTCTGGTAGGGGCGCGGGACGTATCCCACCTTGAACTCGGGCCAGATGCCCTGCGTCAGCGAGATCTTCCAGAAGCGGCCGTCGATCTCGTATGGCGGGTCCTGGGCCCAGAGCTTCAGCACGGTCTCGATGGACTCGATCACCATCTGGGGGCGCAGCTCCGCCTGGCCCACGTCGAACATCTCGAGGTCGCTGACGAGCCCGCCCGGCCCGATGCCCATGATGAAGCGCCCCCGGCAGAGGTGGTCGAACATGGCCGCGTGCGCCGCGACCGTCGCCGGGTGGAGCTGGGGCAGGTTGATGACGCCCGTGCCGAAGCGGATCTGCGTGGTGCGCGGGATGAGCGTGGCGAGGAAGATGAGCGGCGAGGTGATGCGCTCGGTCCAGGAGCTGAAGTGCTCGCCCACGAAGGCCTCGGTGAAGCCCAGGCGGTCGGCCAGGACGATCGCCTCCTGGTCCTCGGCGAGGATCGTCGCGTAGTCGCGGTCCGGGTGGTGCATGGGCATCGTGAACAGGCCGAGCTTGACGGTCACGGGGCGGCTCCTCTATCTGGGTTCCCGGGATGCTATCACATCAGCGGCGGGTGATCTTCGACAGTCCCGGCAGGCCCGTAGCGGAGTGGAGGCCGCCGAGCGATTTGGGGTAGGCTAGGGAGCGATGGCCGCCGTGAGACTCTTCCGATGGGTCGCCGCCGCCGCTTTCGTCGCGGCGCCGGCGCTCCCTGCCGCCGGGAAGGCCCTCGTCGCCGACCCGTTCGTCTCCGTGGGCGACGAGCTGGCCGTCGGCAAGAACCGGACCGGCGAGGCCTGCCGGCTCAAGCTCGTAGTTGTCCGAACCGATAGCGGGTTTCGGCGCTTCAGTCTCTACTGCGACGGCTGGACCCAGCCGAGCGGCGAGATCCGGACCTTCGGCGTCGCCAAGGGCTACACGCTCGACAAGCTCCTGACGGACAGCAGCTGGGAAAAGAACTTCTCCACTCGCCTCGGCGGCTGCGGCGCGGTCGAGGCGACCACGCTGGGCTCCGGCACGCCGGCGGCGCTGCGCGAGTGCCGGCGACGGGACGGCGGTTGGCGGGCGCTCGTCGTGGGGGCGGCCATCGACCGCCGCGGCTACGGCCTCGAGACCTTCCCGACCAACCTGCCCCTGCTGGAAGCCGCCGTCGAGGTGCTCGAGGGCAAGCGCCCCGCCACCGAGGCGGCAGGCTCGAAGGGCTCGATCTCGGCCGTCATCCGCCGCGCCGAGGCCATGGTGGACGCCAGCGGTAAGCTCACCGGCGTCGCGGACGTGGGCGCGCGCGCCTTCTTCTTCCGTGTTGGGATGCTCCGCAACTGGGCGGGCGACTACCCAGGCTCAGAGACGGCCTTTCGCCGCGCGCTCGAGGTCGAGGAGCGCGTCGGCGGTCCCGACCAGCCGGCATCAGGGCGGACGTTGGCGGAGATCGCGCTCCAGGTCGGCTACCAGGGCGGCCGCTTCGAAGAAGCAGAGCAGCTCTACAACCGCGCCGAGCCGCTCGTCCAGAAGAGCCTCTCGTGGGCGGACCGGCCGTACTACCTGGCCTACCGGGCCAACACCGAGCGCGTGCACGGGCGGCCCACGGTCGCGCTGCCGCTGGCCGAGGAGGCGGTGCGGCTGCGCGACCAGCGCGAGATCCGGGTCGGAAACGAGCCCTCCGGGCTTGCGCATGCGCTCGTGTCGCTGGGCCGCGTACAGCTCGTTCTCAAGCGGCTCGACGAGGCGGAGCGAAGCGTGTCGCGGTCCCTCGACATCGTCCAGAAGCCGGGGCAGGACGCCGATTTCCGCGTCTGGTGGGCCGGCGAATCCCACGCGTGGCTGGGCCGGATCCACGTCGAGCAGAAGCGCTACCCTGACGCGCGCAAGCAGTTTGAGGCTGCGCTCGAGCGCCGGCGGCTCCTCTTCGGCGACTCGGTCACGGCCGCCGACGCCTACCGGGACCTGGGCGGGCTGTCTCGCGTCGAGGGCAACATGCCTGCGGCGCTCCAGGCCTTCAGGAAGGAAGCGGAGATCTACGCCGTGGACCCCGTCGCGCGGAGCCGCGTGCGTCCGCAGTGGCTGGTCCCGTACATGGACGCGCTGTTCGAGGCCGCCTCCGGCGACTCCGCCCAGCGCGACGCGCTCCATGCCGAGGCCTTCGCCGCCGCCCAGCTGCCGAGGGAGGGCGACACGGCGCGCGCCATCACCAACATGGCGGCCCGGCTCGACACCGCCGACCCCGCCCTGCGCGCCGTCGCGCGCGAGTACCAGGAGGCGCTCCGCGGGCGCGACACGGCGCGGCGCGAGCTGGCGCTCGTGACCCTGCTCCCCGCGGACAAGCGCGAGCCAGCGCGCGAGGCCGAGATCACGAAGGAGCTTCAGGCGGCGGAGGCGGCCGTGGCGAGCCGCGAGGGCAGGCTCCAGGCGGAGTTCCCGCGCTACGCTGGGCTGGTCGCGGCGCGGCCGCTGGCACTCAAGGAGCTGAGCGGGCTCCTGCGCCCCGGCGAAGCGCTGCTCTCGATCCTGACCACGCGGAACGCGACGTACGTGTTCCTCGTGCGCGACGGCAAGGTCCACGCCCACCGCGCCGCCATCAGCGCCGCGGCGCTCGACAAGAGCGTGCGCGACCTGCGCAAGGGGCTCGATCTCGCGGACGGCCAGCTCCGCGACTTCGACGTGGTGGCGGCGCACAAGCTCTACGCCGACCTGATCACGCCGGTCTCGGCCCCGCTCCCCGGCGCCACACATTTGATCGTCGTGCCGTCGGGGCCGCTCCTCAGCCTCCCGCTCGGTCTTCTCGTCACCCAGCCGGTCCTGCCCCCGCAGCTGGCGGCCGCGCCAGAGAAGCGGGACTACCGGCCGGTGTCTTTCCTCGGCAAGCAGGTGCCCATCAGCGTCCTGCCCTCGATGGGCTCGCTCAAGAGCCTGCGCGCGGTGGCCGGCCGCTCGAAGGCGGCCCAGCCCTTCATCGGCTTCGGCGATCCCGCCTTCGGAGGCGCTCCGGGAGACACGCGCAGTCTCGCCGCGCTCGCGAAGCTGTGCCGGGAGGGCGCGGGGGTCGACGTCGAGCTCGTACGCGGTCTGCCGCGGCTTCGCGAGTCGGAGGGGGAGCTCCGCCAGATCGCGCAGGCGCTCAAGGCGCCGGAGTCGGACGTGATCCTGGGCGCTCAGGCGACCGAGAAACGGGTGCGCAGTACGGATCTCTCCCAATACCGCGTTGTCGCCTTCGCGACCCACGGCCTCCTGCCGGGCGAGCTCAAGTGCAAGGGGGAGCCGGCGCTGGCGCTGACGCCGCCCGCGACGGGGAACGCCGACGAAGACGGGCTGCTCGACGCCGGCGAGGTCGCCCAGCTCAAGCTCGACGCCGACTGGGTCGTGCTCTCGGCCTGCAACACGGCAGCGCCCGACGGCGGGCTGGGCGGCCAGAGTCTCTCGGGGCTGGCGCGCGCCTTCTTCTACGCCGGCGCGCGGTCGCTCCTGGTCTCTCACTGGGCCGTGGCCTCCCAGCCCACCGTGGTGCTGACCACGAGCCTCTTCGAGGCCTACACGCGCGACGGCACCCTCGGCCGCGCAGCGGCGCTCCGCGCGGCCCAGGCCAGGCTCCTGGCCGATCAGGCCACCTCGCACCCGGCCCTTTGGGCGCCGTTCGTCCTGGTCGGGGACGGGGGCCAGCCGTAGCGTCCGCGATGGAGGGCCTGGTCAACTCTGTCGCCTATGCCGAAGGCCGGCGCGTCGGCGACATCGCGATCCCGGACATCAGCGAGGTCCTCAAGCGGCCGGATGTCTTCGTGTGGGTCGGCCTCCACGACCCCTCGCCCGATCTGCTCCAGGAGATCCAGAAGGAGTTCGGGCTCCACGACCTGGCGGTCGAAGACGCCCAGCTCGCCCACCAGCGGCCCAAGCTCGAGCAGTACGGTGACTCGATCTTCGTCGTGCTGCGGCCCGCGATCCTGACAGCCGATCAGCAGCGCATCGAGCTCGGCGAAACGCATCTCTTCGTCGGACCTCGCTACGTCGTTTCCATCCGGCACGGAGAAACGCCCGGCTACGCGGCTGTCCGGACGCGGTGCGAGAGCACCCCGGCGCTCCTGGCCAAGGGACCGGGCTTCGTGCTGTACGCCGTCATGGATTCCGTCGTGGACCACTACTTCCCGGTCCTCGACACCCTGGAAGATCAGCTCGAGAGCCTCGAGGACGAGATCTTCGGCGAGACCTTCGACCGGAAGACGGTCCAGCGCATCTACGACCTCAAGCGCAACCTGGTCGAGATCAAGCGGGCCGTGTCGCCGCTCGTGGACGTCTGCAACCGGATCGTGCGCTTCGATATGCCGCTGGTCCACGAGGACACGCGGCCGTACTTCCGCGACGTCTACGACCACGCGATCCGGATCTACGAGCACGTGGACACCCTGCGCGAGCTTCTGACGGGCGCCCTCGAGGCGCACCTGTCCCTGACCGCGGTGTCGCAGAATGACGCGATGAAGAAGCTCGCGGCGTGGGCGGCCATCATCGGCGTGCCCACCATGGTCGCCGGCGTGTACGGCATGAACTTCAAGTTCATGCCGGAGCTCGAGTGGCACTACGGATATCCCGTGGTCATGGCCGGCCTGCTCGCCACCTGCGCCTACCTGTACTACCGGTTCAAGCGCTCCAGCTGGCTCTGACCTCGTTGGACGGATTGCCCATTCTGGAGCTGGGAGTGGGGCTGGGGTCAGGTCTTGAAATACGACACCAGGTCTGGACCGATGATCGCTCGCCGCGGTCGGGTCTGGCTGGCAACGTATGAATTCAAGACCTGACCCCGATCCCCGATCCGCAGGCGCAGGGCGTTGGCTAACGCGCCGCTGAGCGGCAGCATAGGCGTCTTTTCTAGACACTCACAGTTCCATGACAACACCGAAAGGGAATTACGTATGAACACTTCGATGCGATCTAGCCTGTTGGTCGCCGCTCTGGTCTTTAGTTTGCCATCGATGGCGCAAGCGCAGGGTACCGCAAGACCCGACATGATCTTGAAGGAAGTCGTATCTGGCATGCCCAAAGGCGAAAGGCAGGAAGTGCGCGTCCTGACGGCAAGCCTCAAGCCGGGCGACAAGACCGTGTTCCATACGCACCGATTCCCGGTGACCGTGTTCATCTTGGAAGGTGCGTTCACGTTAGAGCTGGCGGGGCGTGCGCCGGTCGTCGTGAAGGCGGGCCAAGCATTCGTGGAACCGCCCAACGTAAAGATGACGGGCTACAACCGCAGCAGTACCGAGCCGCTTCGGGTGGTGATCTTCTATACGAGTGATCCAGATACGCCCTTCCTTGACCCGATAAAGTAGTTCGGTTTTGGCGAGAGCTCCGCGGGATCAGCGGATGCCGGCGCGCATGAAGCTCTGGACGACCTGGCGCTGGAAGAGCAGGAAGGCGATCAGGAGAGGGCCGGAGGTCATGAGGGTCGCGGCGGTGATGATGGACCAGTCCACGCCCTGATCGCCCGACGAGAAGATCTGCAGCCCGACGGTCAGCGGGCGCGAGTTGACCGAGTTGGTGACGATGAGGGGCCAGAGGAAGTCGTTCCAGTGGTAGCTGACCGAGACGAGCCCGTAGGCGACGTAGTACGGAGATCGCCGACACGCGGGGGGTCCGGCTACGAGGCGGCGCGGCGCTTGTTGCTGACGTAGTCCACGAGCACGTACTCGCCGAGGCGCTCCGGCGTGGCGAAGAAGGCGCGGCCGCGGTTGATCTTCGCCATCTGCTCGACGAAGGCCGCCAGCATCGTGCTGCGCTCGAGCATGAAGGTGTTGATGGTGATGCCCTCGCGCGTGCAACGCTGGACCTCTCTCAGGGTTTCTTGCAGCGTCCGCCGCGTCGGCGGGTAGGAGAACTCCGCTTCGCCGTCCTCCATGTGCGCCGTCGGCTCGCCGTCGGTGATCATGATGATCTGCTTGTTGCCACCCTTCTGGCGCCCGAGGAGGGTTCGCGCAAGCATGAACGCGGCGTGCATATTCGTGCCGATGTTGGTCCCGCTGGGGGACAGCTCGGGCAGCTCCGCGGCGCTGAACTCGCGCGCGTAGAGCGAGAAGCCCACGATGTGCAGGCTGTCGCGCGGGAACTGGCCGCGGATGAGCGCGTGGAGCGCCAGCGCCACCTTCTTGGCCGGCAGGAAGCAGCCGTTGTAGAGCATCGAGCGGCTGAGGTCGAGCAGGACGACCGTGGCCGCCTGCGTCGAGAGCTCGGTGCGCCAGACCTCGAAGTCATCCGGCGAGAGCCGGACGGGCGTGCCCGCGCCGCCGCGCTCGACCGCGTGCATGAGCGTGGATCGGAGATCCAGCAGGAAGGGGTCGCCGAACTCGTAGCGCTTGGCGTCGTCGGTGCGGTCGCCGCCGGCGCCGCGGCGCGAGACGGCGTGGCGCCCGAAGCGGTCGCGCTTGAGGTGGTCGAAGACGTCGCGGAGCGCCTTGTCGCCGATCTTGCGGATGGCCCGCGCCGTCAGCTGGAGCTTCCCGCCCTTGTTCTCGAGGTAGCCCGCCTCCTCGAGCTTCTTCGAGAGATCGCGGAGCTTCTGGAGATCGCGCGCGGCCTCCTCGCCCAGGAGCCGCTCGACCTCGTCACGGTCAATGTTGTCCAGATCGCCCGGGTCCTTCGCGCGCCTCAGCCGGCGCTCGAGCTGGTCCATCTGCTGCATCTCTTCCATGACGCGCATGGCCTCGCGCATGGACAGGTTCTCGTCGCCCTTGAAGTCGTACGGCCGGCGGAGCGCGTCCATGGGCAGGAGGTCTTCGAGGTTCATGGCGAGCTGGGCCATCTCGGCCTCGAGCCGCTCGTCTTTCGCGAAGAGCGACTGCATCATGTCCTGGAGCTGCTGGCGCTGGCCCGGCGTGAGGCTCTGCATCAGCGACTGCATCTGGCCCATCTGCTTGGCCATCTGCTCGAGGAGCTGGTCGAGGCTCTCGACGCCGGGGAAGTTCTGTCCCCACTTGTTCTTGAAGGCTTGAAAATCCGGCTCGCCCCCCTGGGCGCGCTCGCGCAGCATGCGGTTCAGATCCCGCATCATCTCCCGCATGCGCTTCAAGTCTTCCGGCGTCAGGCTCTGGAGCCCCTGCTGCATGCCCTGCATGAAGGGCTTGAGCATCTGCTCCTGGAGCGAGCGCATCAGCTCGTCGAACTTGCGCTTCGCCTCGGCGTCGGTGAACGGGTAGTCCTGGAGCGCCTTGATCTGCCCAGCGGGGTCGGGCGGCAACGCGTCGAGGCGCTGGAGCTTCTGCTCCTGCCGGGCGCCCGGGGGCACGTCGCGCTCGATGCCCGCGCGCTCGGTCTTGAGGATGTCGGCGAGCTGCTTCTTGATGTCGTCGAGCGCCGAGCCCAGGTCGTACTGCTCGAGGCGCTGCTGGCGTTCCTGTCTCAAGCGCTTGAGGAGGTCCTGGAGCCCCGGCATGCGGCCGCCCTGCGGATCCTGCGCGCCGCGCTGGAAGAGGCGCCGCAGGGCGTTCCAGAGGTCGCCGTCGGCGAGCAGATCGTCCGACATGGCCGACAGGAGCTGGTCGGCGTCGAGGTCGGGGACGGCCTGGGTGCCGTCCCAGCGGGAATAGCGGCTGAGTCTCGCCATGGCCGAAGTTGACGTATGCTACCACCCATGACCACTCCAACGAACCCCCGTCTCGACGACCTCCTGTCCACCCGCGCCCGCATCGGTTGGGGCGCCTCCGCCCCGCCCGCGCGCCCCGTCGCCGAGGCGCTCTTCGAATTCGGCGGCGGCCACCCGGATCCCTCCTCGTTCCCCTACGAGGGCATGATCGAGGCCACGGCCGACGTGATGAAGGCCGAGGGCGCGCCGGCGCTGTCCTACGGCGAGCCGCAGGGCTACAAGGGCCTGCGCGAGCTGGTGGCCCACAAGTACCGGCTCTTCGAGAACCTCGAGGTCCCGACGGACAACATCATCGTCTCGAACGGCTCGGGGCACGCGCTCTCGCTGGCCTTCAGCGCCTTCGTGGACGTGGGCGACCCGATCCTCAGCGAGGCGCCGACCTTCTCCGGCACGCTGGCGACGATCCGCCGCCACGGCGCGCGCGTGCTCGACGTGCCGCTGGACGCTGAAGGCATGGACACGGCCGTCGCGCGGCAGCAGCTCGAGAAGCTCCGGAGCGAAGGCAAGCTCTGCAAGCTCATCTACACCATCGTCAACTTCCAGAACCCCGCGGGGCCGACCATGTCGCGCCGGCGGCGCGAGGAGCTGATCGCGCTCGCGCACGAGTTCGACACGCTGATCCTCGAAGACGACGCCTACGGCGAGCTGCGCTTCGAGGGGCAGGCTCACCCGTCCCTTTACGCATTGGACAAGGGCGGGCGGGTCATCCGCGCCGGCACGCTGTCGAAGATCCTGGGCGCGGGCGTCAGGCTCGGCTGGCTCTGCGCGCCGCGCCAGATGATCCCGGCCTTCCAGGGTTTCCTCTTCGGCGGCGGCGTCAATCCCTACGTTTCGCGCGTGGCGACCTTCTACATGCGCGAGAACCTCGTGCCGCACGTCGCGCGCCTGGTGGACATCTACCGGTTGAAGCGCGACGCGATGCTCAAGGGCTTGTGGGAAGTGCTCGGAGGCACAGACGTCGAGATCAGCAAGCCCGAGGGCGGCTTCTTCATCTGGATCAAGCTGCCCACCGGCACCAAGATCGAGGGGCTCCGGGAGGCGGCGGTCAAGTCGGGCATCCAGTTCACGTGGGGGCCGGCCTTCTACGCCAACGGTGGGGGCGAGGGGTTCATCCGCCTCGCGTACAGCTGGGAGCCGCCCGAGCGCAACTACGAGGGCGCGAAGCTGATCGCCCAGGCCATCAAGAACGCACGCTAGCGGACTGGAGGAGGCGCCATGAGGCCGCGCCCGCGCAGCCCGCGGGCGATGGCCTCGGTCTCCGGCGACGCCCCACACCGCGTCGCCAAGCTCGTCGATGGGTACCGGGCGCGTTCCTCGAGGCGATCTCGATCGCTACGACAGGAGATCACTCACCGCGACGCCCACGGCCGGCAGCGCTAGCGGCGAGACGGCGGCCGCCGGACCCAGCCGCTCGACCGCCCGGTAGCGCCAGCCGTAGGGCGCCGTCAGGTCCGGCCCGGGGTCGCGGTACACCTCAAGCGCCCCATCGGCGAGGTTGATGATCCAGTAGTCGCCGACGCCGCCGCGCGCGTAGAGGCTGCCCTTGTCCTCGCGGTCGAAGGCGAGGCTCGAATCCGCCACCTCCACCACGAGGGCGGGGCGCGATGGGTGGCCCGCCCGGTAGTTGGCCCACGCCCCCGGCACCACGGCCAGGTCTGGCTCCGGCTCGGACTCGTCGTCGAGGGCCACCGGCATCTGGATTCGCACCAGCCAACCTTGCGGCAGGACCGCCCGCAGCGCATCGCCGGCGGTGCCAAGCGCGCTGGCGTGGTAGCTGCCCTGTGGCTCAGCGACGACGAGCTGGCCCCCGACCAACTCCACCGGTTCTCCGTGGAGCACACCGAGGTCCACGAGCCGGTCGTATTCCGCTCGGGTCCAGCGCCGGAGCGTCAGGGGGAGCTGCTTCATCAGATCCCACCTTAGGCTTCGGCCCCGCCGGCGTCAATGCCGCGCGACCGATACACCACTGATGGCGCATCGGCGATTCCTCCTGGTTGTCGAGAGAGGATCGCAGGGAGAGGACTGGCGAGGTGCCACTCTGTGATTCAGGGTCCCGATTCGACCCCTGATCCCCACTCTGGCAGGATCGGCACGAGGTGCGAGGAAATTTGTCCGCGCCGTGCCACGGCAGCCCCCCCTTCAGTAGGAGCGTGCG
The DNA here is from genome assembly GCA_016179165.1 of Candidatus Rokuibacteriota bacterium. Classification (GTDB taxonomy): domain Bacteria; phylum Methylomirabilota; class Methylomirabilia; order Rokubacteriales; family CSP1-6; genus AR37. The sequence continues at coordinate 10,787 of JACORX010000327.1, forward strand.
ATGACGGAGCCCCGACCGGAGCCCTTCACCGGCGTGTACCCGATCGCGCCGACCCCGTTCACCGACGCGGGGGACGTCGACCTGGACGGTCAGCGGCGGGTGCTCGACTGCATGATCGATCAGGGCGTCGTACTTCAAGATCGAAATGCCCGGCACGGCGGGGAAACTGCGCGCGTTGATCGAAGCAGGGGGCGACGCCATTCCGTTTCACTCGTCGGGCTCTACCTCTGCATCAAGTGGTTGACCCCCCGGGGCCTCGAACCGAAGCAGATCCTGCTCTTCATGAGCGGCTTCGCGTGCCTTGGATTTCTCGCGGTTGCCGCGCCTTCGCTTTCCGCGGTGGTGAGATCGAGTCAGTTCCCCGGCTTCCTGGCAGCCGCGACCTTCGCGGGTGTGTTCGCGGCCATCGGCCACTGGGCGGACTTCGAGGCCATCTCTTCATCACGCTCCTCGCCATCCCCCTGTTCTCCGCCAGTCTCGACAGGCCGAAGATGGCCGGCGTGGCCGTCATCGTCGCGGGCATGATTCTGCTGGTGGTCTAGCGTGTCCGGCCGGCCGCTGAGCGAACCAGCGGTGTGCCAGTCTCCAGATCTGCTAAGCTCCTCGGGGTCGGTCAGCGCGAGCGGCCAGCGGCTGGACCGGAAGGTCCCGGACCGAAGGGTTCGAACGCCCAGCGCCCGCGCCGGACGGTGCCGCGCTGGCCGGCGTTTTCCACTCGGGTATCGCATCCGAGACCACGGTGGTGCCCACGTTCGCCGGGTCGCACGAGCAGATGACGACTGGGTGAGAGCGCCAGGCGTCCTACTCAGATGACACGGGCGCGCCGGGTCACGCGCGTCCACGCCCGGTCGCTCGTGAGAACTGTCGCGTCGAGCGCATCGGCGGTGGCCAACACGAGCGCGTCGGGAAGGCGAAGGGCGCTGTGGCGGGCCCGGAGTCTCGCGGCGCCCTCCGCGGCGTTAGCTGTCAACGGTTGGACGTGGATACCCAGGTCGGCCACGAGCTGCCTGACGACGGAGACCGCCTCGGATCCGCGACGCGAGGGATCTACGAGGACCTCGGCGTACGCGCTCGCCGGCAGGACGAGTGCTTCACGGCGTGCCTCCGCTATGGCGGCTACGGCGGCGGCGTGGTGCGCGTCGCCGGCGTCGAGCAGCGCGATGACGACGCTGGCGTCGAGGACGACTATCGCCACTCTCGGCGGAGCTTCTGCAGCGTTCCCTTCCCAAAGACCCCGGTCAGCCGGCCCGCGTAGCTGGCCAAGGCCTCCTCGACGCGGATAAAGACGATGCGCCCGGCCCCGGCGGCCTCCACGCGCAGTTCGTCCCCCGGTTTGAGTCCGGCCCGTCTGAGCGCAGCGACGGGAATCGTTGCCTGGTTCTTGGCGCTGATCCGAGTGCGACCACGCTCCCGAGTGTGCTTTACACTTCTCACAAGAAGTAAAGGTATTTGTCGACGGCGGCGGAGTCAAGAGGGTAGTGTGCCGCTCACGCGGTTTGACTTCCCACGCACGCCCTGACAGGATGGCCGCGCCGTGCTGCCAACCAATGGACATGTCGCCGCGTTCTAGCAGATCGAGCTGCACGAACTCCAAGCCGGCCCTCGTGACGGCGGCCGCCGGGTTCGCCCGGGTCGTGCGCCCCGTCATCCTTGCTTGGCGGCCCACGTGAGGACGAAGGCGCCGAACCTCGGCTTCGCCGAGATCGTGGAGTCGGGCGCTGACGTCCTTGACGTCGCCAGCGCGGCGCCGGGGCCGCGCGGCAGCCTGCCGCTCACGGTCGAGATGCTCCGCGACGGCCCGAGCGGTGACATCTTCGGGCTGACGCAGAACGCGGGCATGGGCTGGGACCCGCGTGAGCTGGGCCGTCCGCAGTACCTCATGCTCTCGACACAGGGCGGCGTGCGCGCCGCCGATGGCCGGCCCATCGCCCTCGGGTATCACACGGGGCACTGGGAGGTCGGGCTCCTCATGCAGGCCGCGGCCGAGGAGCTGGCGCGCCTCGAGTGCCTGCCCTTCGCCGCCTTCTGCTCGGATCCCTGTGACGGGCGCACGCAGGGGACAACGGGCATGATGGACAGCCTCGCCTATCGCAACGACGCGGCGATCGTCTTCCGGAGGCTCATCCGCTCCTTGCCGACCCGGAAGGGCGTCCTCGGCATCGCCACCTGCGACAAGGGCCTGCCCGCCATGATGCTGGCGCTCTCGGCCATGCGCGACCTGCCCTGCGTGCTGGTGCCAGGCGGCGTGACGCTGCCGCCGACCGATGGCGAGGACGCGGGTAAAGTCCAGAGCATCGGTGCCCGCTTCGCCCAGGGCGAGCTGACCCTCGAAGAGGCGAGCGATCTCGGCTGCCGCGCCTGCGGCTCCCCGGGCGGCGGCTGCCAGTTCCTCGGCACCGCGGCGACTTCTCAAGTGGTGGCTGAAGCCCTCGGCCTCTCGCTGCCGCATTCTGCGCTGGCGCCTTCGGGCCAGCCCATCTGGCTCGACATGGCCCGGCGCTCCGCGCGCGCGATGGTCAGCCTTCAGGCGCGCGGCCTCGCCACGCGCGACGTCGTGACGGACGCGGCAGTGCGCAACGCGATGGCCGTCCACGCGGCCTTCGGCGGCTCGACGAATCTCCTCCTCCATCTGCCGGCGGCGGCGCACGCCGCGGGACTCAGGCGCCCGACGGTGGAGGACTGGACCGAGGTCAACCGCCGCGTTCCCCGGCTGGTGGACGCGCTGCCCAACGGGCCGCGCAATCATCCCACCGTGCGCGTCTTTCTCGCCGGCGGCGTGCCCGAGGTGATGCTGCACCTTCGCCGTGAGGGATTGCTGGATCTCAGCGTGCTGACGGTGTCGGGCGACACGCTCGGGCGCGTGCTCGACTGGTGGGAGGGCTCGGAGCGGCGGCGCATGCTTCGCGAGCGCCTGCGGGCCGCCGACGGCGTGGATCCCGACGACGTCATCATGAGCCCCGAGCGCGCCCGCAAGGCCGGGCTCACGAGCACCGTGACCTTTCCGCGCGGCAATCTCGCGCCCGAGGGCTCGGTGATCAAGAGCACGGCGATCGATCCCTCGGTGGTGGATGCCGACGGCGTCTACCGAAAGACCGGCCCGGCGCGCGTCTTCACGCGCGAGCGCGACGCCATCGCGGCCATCAAGAGCCAGGGCCCGGGCCGCCTGAGGCCGGGCGACGTCCTCGTCCTGATCTGCCGTGGCCCCTTGGGGGCGGGGATGGAGGAGATCTACCAGATCACGTCCGCCCTCAAGCACCTGTCGTGGGGAAAGGACGTCGCGGTGATCACCGACGCGCGCTTCTCCGGCGTCTCCACGGGCGCCTGCATCGGCCACGTCGGGCCCGAGGCGCTGGCGGGCGGGCCCATCGGCCGCGTCGTGGAGGGCGACCTGGTCCGCATCGTGGTGGACAGGAACCGCCTCGAGGGCAGCGTGGACCTCGTCGGCCACGGCGAGAACGCCTTCGGACCCGAGGAAGGTGAGCGCGTGCTGGCGAGCCGGCCGCCCCGCCCGGACCTGGCGCCCGATCCGGACCTGCCCGAGGACACGCGGCTGTGGGCGCTGCTCCAGCAGGCGGGGGGCGGGACCTGGGGCGGCTGCGTGTACGACGTGGACGCGATCGCGGCCGCCCTCGCGCGAAAAGCCTAGTGCGCGAAAAGGCCAGCTGACTGAGAACGGGTTCTATGTTATCTACGCAAGAAAAGGAGGGTCTATGACTTCCACCGTGTACTACATGAATGCCCGGAGTGCCTCGCTTGAGACGGGCCTGGTGCCCAAGCTACTGGCCGTGTTCGACGCGGCCGGTTTCGACAAGCTCATCAAGCCGAAGGACGTGGTGGCCATAAAGACCCACTGCGGAGAGTGGAACAACACCGGCTATCTGCGCCCCGTGTACGCTCGGGCCCTGGCAGACCGGGTCAAGAGCCTGGGCGGAAGACCCTTCGTGTGCGACACGACGACGCTGCCGTACAGCCCCTACGCCAGCCGCGTCACCGAACTGGACTTCCTCACCACGGCCGAGCGCAACGGATTCAGTCCCGCCGTTCTGGGGTGCCCGTTCATATGCGCCGATGGATTCATGGGGACCGACGACTACCGGGTTGACCTTCCGGAAGGGTACATCCTCAAGGAGGCTTACATTGCGACGGCGATCGCCGCGGCCGACGTCCTCATCACGTTGACCCATTTCAAGGGCCACATGATGGGCGTCATCGGAGGAGCCATCAAGAATCTCGGCATCGGCGCGCAGTCCAAGCGGGGCAAGTTCAACGTCCACATGGGCGGCCATCCGCGCTATGGCTTCAGCGGGTCGGCGACGCTTCACCCGGAGAAGCTCGCGGGCTTCAATGGCGGAAACGGCGGGAAATGGCTGGAAGACCTCTGCCCTTTCGGCCTCGTGCACGTCATGGACAAGTCCATCGAATGGGATCAGGAGCACTGCCCCACCTGCCGCGCCTGCATGGGTCCCATGACCAGTAGCGGTGTCCTGGAGGTGCACAACGCCAACCAGGAAGCCGCCAATGCCGCCATCGCCGATGCCTGCCTCGGCGCCATCAAGGCCGTGGGCAAGGGAAAGGTCGCGTTCATCAACCTGGCCCTGGATCTCACGCCGGGCTGTGACTGCCAGGGCTTCAGCGACATGCCCATCGTCCCGAATCTGGGCGTCTTCGCCAGCTATGACCCGGTGGCGATTGACAAGGCATGCATCGACAAGGCGACGAGTGCCATCGGGATCTCCGGCTCCACGGCTGGCGACAAGGGGGTGCTGCACGCGGGCGAGCGCAAGTTCGAGGCGTGCTCTTCCCGGGCACCAGGTGTCAGCGAAGAGATCCAGCTTGCCACCGGCGAGATCATCGGGCTGGGAAGCAGGCAGTACGAACTGGTAGAGGTCGCTCAGGGAAAGGCGGAGGACTTCGCATTTTCGCCTGATTCGCGCCCGGTCGGGTTGCGATTCCGCGAGAAGTTCGCCAAGTTCTCGCCCTTCCCCTACGACCGTCACGACGGCAAGGGCTTTCTGCGGAAGGACGAGGTGGACCTGGACCGGGTCAACCCCGGCCGGTGATGCCGAACGAAGCACAACCCAGTGATTCGAGGTCCCGATTTGACCTTTGACCTCTGATCCCTGCGCTGTCACTATCGGCGCCGGGTGGGCATGGAGACCGATTCGTGACCGACGATCGACAGACCGATCGAGTGCCGCCGGATGACGGCGCGCAAGGTCGCGTGATCGCCCCACGGATAGGCACGCTCGGGTTCGTCGGGCTCGGCGCGATGGGCAGCCGCATGGTGAAGCGCCTGCTCGGGGCCGGTCACGAGGTGCGTGGCTACAACCGGACGCGCTCGCGGGCGGAGGCTCTCGTGGCGGCTGGCATGCTGACGGCCGACTCGCCTCGCGCGGCCGCCGACGGCGCCCTAGCGGTACTGAGCTGCGTCGCCGACACGGCGGCGCTCCGGGCCGTCGCGCTCGGGCCGGATGGCATCCTGACCGGACTTGCCTCCGGCGCGGTGTGGATCGAGATGAGCACCGTGAGCCCGAGTTTCACGCGCGAGCTGGCGGCGGCCGCCGAGGAGCGCGGCGCCATCCTGCTCGACTCGCCGGTCTCGGGGGGCGTCGGCACCGTCGAGCAGGGGCAGCTCTCGATCTACGTCGGCGGCGACATGGCGGCGCTCGACCGCGTGCGCCCGTATCTTCAGGTACTCGGACCCACGATCACCCGCGTCGGACCGGTCGGCTCCGCGGTGACGATGAAGGTCGCCATCAACCTGGCGGCGCCCGTTCAGATGCTGGCCTTCTCCGAATCGGTGCTGCTCGCCGAGAAGGCGGGGATCGACCGGAAAGCGGCGGTCGAGGCCGTGCTCAAGAGCGTCATGGCCTCGCCGATGCTGAAGTACCGCGGCCCGTTCGTCCTCGACCTTCCCGAGGAGCCGTGGTTCAACGTGTCGATGATGCAAAAGGACGCGCAGCTCGCGCTGGAGCTGGCGCGCGAGCTGGCGATGCCGCTGCCGACCACCGCCGTCGCCAACGAGATGTTGTCGGCGGCGCGCAGCGCCGGCCTCGCGGGCGAGGATTTTGCGGCGGTCTTTCACGTCCTCGCCGGCATGAGCGGCCTCGGCAAACAGGGCCAAACTTTACCCCGAACCCCGCGCGCAGGAGGACAGTGATGGCGGTGCGCACGCACGGAATGATGGCGGTGGACTGGGAAGAGCGCGTGAACTTCGACCGGCTCCGGAGCGAGCGGCTCGCGCGCGCCACGGCGCAGCTCGAGGCCTCGGAATGCGGCGGCCTGCTGTGCTTCGACATGTACAACATCCGCTACATCACGAGCACCAACATCGGCGAGTGGGCCCGCGACAAGCTGTCGCGCTTCACGCTCTTGCCGCGCGGGGCCGCGCCGATCATGTGGGACTTCGGCTCGGCGGCCCGGCACCACGAGCTCTACTGCCCGTGGCTGGGCGACGGCCGGTCGCGGGCCGGCATCTCGCTGCTGCGCGGCGCCATGACGCCCGATACCGGGGTAGCCGAGGACGTTGCTCGGAAGATCAAGCGGGAGCTCGAGGCGCTCGGCCTCCACAAGGCGCCGCTCGCGGTAGACGTCATCGAGCTGCCGATCCACGCCGCCCTGCTGAAGGAGGGCGTGACCGTCGTCGACGGCCAGCAGCTCATGCAGGCTGCCCGCCGCATCAAGACGCGTGACGAGATGGTGCTCATGAACACGGCGGCCATGATGGTCGACGCCACCTACGAAGAGCTCTACCGGGCGATGCGTCCCGGCGTCGCGGAAAACGAGCTGGTGGCGCTGGCCGCCAAGACGCTCTACGGCATGGGCTCCGAGGACGTGGAGGGGGTCAACGCCATCGGCGGCGAGCGCTGCAGCCCGCACCCGCACATCTTCTCCGACCGCGTGCTGCGTCCCGGCGATCCCGCGTATTACGACATCATCCAGTCGTACATGGGCTACCGCACGTGCTACTACCGCACGTTCGCGGTGGGCAGCGGCTCGCCGGCGCTCGCGGAAGCCTACAAGCGTTGCCGCGAATACCTCGACATGGCCATCGCGATCATGAAGCCCGGCATCACGACCGCCGACATCGCGAGCCTCTGGCCTCGCGCGCAGGAGTTCGGCTTCCCCAACGAGGAATCGTGCTTCGGCCTGCAGTACGGCCACGGCGTCGGGCTCTCCGTGTGGGAGCAGCCGGTCATCAGCCGGCTCGTGTCGCTCGATCATCCGGTGACGATCGAGGCCGGAATGGTCATCGCCCTGGAGACGTTCTGGCCGGCGTCCGACGGTTGGTCGGCGGCCCGCATCGAGGAGGAAGTCCTCGTCACCGAGACGGGCCACGAGATACTCACCCGGTTTCCGGCCGAGACGCTCCTCGTCGCCGGCGCGCCCTACTGGACCGGAACAGGGCCGCTGCCGGCGACGCGCGAGCTCGAGCCTGGCGGCAACGGCGGTGGGCTCGGGCGCTGAGAGAGAGGATGCCCATGAAAATCGGTATCGCGCTGCCCGCGCAGGTGGCGGGTGTCACGAAGCGGGATGTGCTCGGGTTCGCCCACCGGGCCGAGCGTCACGGGCTGGACTCGCTGTGGGTCCTCGACCGGCTCGTCTATCCGAGCCTGGCGCCGCTGCCCTTGCTGGCGGCGGCGGCGGCGGTGACGGAGCGGGTGCGCCTGGGAACCTCCATCCTGCTCGGCACGCTGTGGAATCCGATGCTGCTCGCCAAGGAAGCGGCCACGGTCCAGCGCTTGAGCGACGGCCGGTTGATCCTCGGCATGGCCATCGGTGCTCGCGACGCCGACTTCGAGGCTGCCGGCGTGCCCATCAAGACACGCCCGCGCCGGCTCGAGGAGACCGTGGCGCTGCTGCGTGAGGCGATGGCCGGCAAGGCCGTGGACCACCAGGGCCGCACGTTCCAGATCACGGTGGGCCCTCTCGCGCTGCCCGACGCGCCGCCGCCGCCGATCTGGCTCGGCGGCTTCGCCGAGGACGCGATCCGCCGCGCGGTGCGTCTGGGTGACGGGTTCGTCGTCGGCGGGCGCGGGCCCGACTACGGCCGCGAGGCGGTGCCGCTCGTGAGAAAGCTCGCCGCCGAGGCCGGCAAGGACCCGGCGCGCTTCCCGATCGCGGCGCTGATGTACGCCTGCTTCGATCAGGACCCCGCGCGCGCCACCAAGACGATGACCGACTACATCACCGGCTACTACGGCAGGATGATCTTCGACCCGGCCAAGAACGCGATCTGCGGCGGTACGCGCGAAGCCGTCGCCCGTATCGGCGACTACGCCGCCGTCGGTGTCGATACGCTCGTGATCGTGCCGGTCACGCGCGACCCTGAACAGGTCGATCGCCTCGCCGAGGCGGTGGCCGCACGAGGAGGACAGAAATGAGAGCGCTCCCCCTGAAGCTGCTGGTTCTCGGCTTGGCCGCCGTCATCGCCATCGGCGGTCTGGCCCCCGCCGTACCGGCTGCCGAGAAGGCCCCGATCAAGATCGGCCTCATCACGCCCAAGACGGGCAACTTCGCCCAGATGGGCATCGACATGGCCGACGGCTTCAAGCTCTACCTCTCCGAGATCGACTATCTGGTCGCTGGGCGGAAGATCGAGCTTGTGGAGGAGGACGAGGGAGCCCAGCCCGCGCAGGCGGTGGCCAAGATCCGCAAGCTCGTGACGCACGACAAGGTCAACATCGTCGTCGGCCTGTTCATGGCCGCCGCCGCCTACGCGGCCGCGCCGGTGGCGCAAGAAGCCGAGGTGCCGCTGATCATCACGATCGCGGCCTCCGACGATCTCACCCAGCGCAAGGCGTCGAAGTATCTCGCGCGGGTGAGCTTCACCGGCGGCGAGCTGGGCCATGCGGCCGGCGACTACGCCTACAAGAAGCTCGGCTGGCGCAAGGTGTCCGCCATCGCCATGGACTACGGCTGGGGCCACGAGATTACGGGCTCGTTCCAGCGCGTGTTCGAGGAGCTGGGCGGCCAGGTCATCCAGAAGATCTGGACGCCGGTCAACGCCGCCGACTTCGGCCCCTACGTCGCAAGCCTCAAGCCCGAGGCCGACGGCATCCTCGACGTCGTCACCGGCGCCGCGTCGATCCGGCTGATCGGCGAGCTGCGCAAGGCGGGGGTGCTCGACAAGAAGAAGGTGCTGGCCGCCGGCTCGGCCACCGACGAGACCCTGCTCTCCGCGCTCGGCGACAGCGCGCTCGGCGTGCTGTCCTTCTACCCGTGGAGCGCCGCGATCGACACGCAGGAGAACAAGCTGTTCCTCGCGAAGATCAAGCAAGCCACCAAGAAGGAGTACGTCGGCACCGCGGCCGCCATCAATTACGGCGCCGCCATGTGGATCACCGAAGCGCTCAAGACCGTCGGCGGCGACGTCGAGAACAAGGAGAAGTTCTTCCAGACGCTGCGCGCCACGGAGATCAAGAGCTCGCCACGCGGCCCGATCAAGATCGACA
>JACORX010000052.1 GCA_016179165.1 Candidatus Rokuibacteriota bacterium
CCCGTGGCCGACCGTAAGAAGCTGGTGCTCATCGAAGCCTGGAACGAGTACGGCGAGGGCGCGGCGATCGAGCCGCATCGGGAGTGGGGGTTCGCCTACCTGGACGCCGTCCGCGACGTGTTCGGCGCGTCTCGCGGCCGGCACCGGGATCTGACCCCCGGCGATCTCGGCCTCACAGTCCCGACGGCCCCCTGATCCTACGCGGACGTTATTCACGATCGTGCGCATTTCGGTCAGCGTGAACACCAGATCGCTCCATGGTGAACGCTCAGATCGGCGCATCGTGATAGGAGCGGAGCGACGCCGGCCGGCGGGTGGTGAGCCGTCGAACTTATGAGCTGATCGTCGAGTATCGGCACGCGGTGCACGCTGAGACGGCGAGCAGGATCGCCCCGGGGGGCACCGGCGCTCCGGGGCCGCCGCCCACTCTGCCCCCCTCAGAAAGCCGGTGGGCAGATCAAGGGGGAGGAATCCGGTATCCGTAATACCCCTCACGAACGCGCAAACCCAGACCTACGCCAGATCGCGCAGGGCGCGATCCAGTTCGCTTCGAGGGATGATCCGGAGAATGACGACCACGGCGCCGGAGACCCGGTACACAGCCCGATAGCCACCGATCCGGAGGCGGTAGGTCGGAGTCTCGAAGCCCTTCAGATGCTTGATGGTATCGCCTCGGGGGAAGGGACTGTCCTCGAGCTCGCGGAGTTTTCTCAGGAATCGTGCGGCCGGGTCGGGCGGCGGGCTTGGATGTCCTCGAGGGCTCGGGGCGAGAGCTCAGCGGCGTGCTTTGCCACGGCTGCCGCGCCCCTTCTCCTTTAGTCGCCTCACCACCTCTGCCAGCGGTATACCGCCCTTCTTCCGGTACTCGCGCTCGGCGTCCTCGATCGACTTCCGCAGTCCGTGATGGCGGCTCAGCACAAAGTCCTCGACGTCTTCCTCGCCCAGGCCGTGGAGCATGGCCACCGGCTTCCCGTGCGAGGTGATCAGGACGTCGGTCCCCTTGGCCGCCAGACGGAGCATTTCGGAAGTCTGGTTCTTCAGATTCCGCACGGTCGCGAATTTCATGATGACCCCCGGTAGTCACATGTGTGGCTACATCTTAGCGGGCGCTACCATGGGCGTCAAGGGAAGCCTGAAGGGAGCGGCGAGCCGTGACACACAGCTTGCTATGACGGTGCTACCAATCCATCCCGAACCGCGTACCTCCTGTTCTCGCCATCCGCTCACTCACTGCGGCTCGAGCCCACCAGGGCCTGAACGCTTACAATCCACGGAGTGGGGGAGGGTGCAACTACGCCCGATCGGCGCCCGCGGGCGTGTGCTATTTGGGGTGTGTGGTGATGTCGATAAGCCCGCAGGTGTCGCCCTCGATCCGGAAATAGAACCGCCACTTCTCATTGACCCGTGCTTGCCAGATGTCGCGGGGTTCGTCGTATTTCTTGGCGCGTAGGGAGGGGTGGCGGAGGTTGTGGAGAAGAAGCTCGAGCTTCCGGTCAAAGGCACGCTGTATGGCGGGTGGAGCGCTGGTGTAGCTGCGGACGAAGCGCTCCGAGAAATGGGGCCGCACTAAGAAGCTTTGACCTTTCTTCTCCTCTTCGCCTCGGTATGAAGGTAACGGACCGCGTCCTTTGCCGAGTCGAACGGGCCGTGAGAACGACCAGCCCGGAAGTCATCGAGCCCTTCGGCGAGGCGCTTCTCGATCTGCTTGTCCACGAGGGTCTTCGGTGTCATTACCACCTTGCCCCGCTCGACCTCAACCTCGAGATAGTCCCCAGGGGCGAGTCCCAGCTTGTCGTGGATCTTCTTCGGGATCACTACTTGACGACTCACGCCGACTCTGACGGCCGCCATCGCACGCCCTCCTTCTTAGAATTTCACACATTTGTATCTTAGAGAATCGGGGATCGTTGTCAAGGTGCGCATTTCGGTCATCGTGAACACCAAGATCGCTCCATGGTGAACGCTCATATCGGCGCATCGTGATCGGGTCAAGAGGGGCTCGGTGACCTGCTCAGCCACGCCAGCCGCCCATTGGTGATGGCGATCGTTGCGGTTGGCGAATGCGACGAGGAACCCGGTATCCGCAATGCCCCTCACGAACGCGCGAACCCCTTACGGGAGGACAGGTCCCGCGGGCCCCGGACCGAGCCGGCCAGCCGCATGAACGACTGCCGGGGACTCCCGGCCTTGGCCCTCTCGATCTGGTCGCGAGCAATCTTGCCCTGGGGAACGCCGGTCTTCGCCGCGACCTGCTCCAGCCAAGCCGCGAGCTCCTTGGGAATCCGAACAGTGATCGTATGGCTCATATGCCAAAACCCGCATTTTCGATTTGAAAGGCGAACGGGCCGGGCGATAATCGCTCAACGCTTGCATGAAATGTGGCTCTCGGGGGCTCCTCGCTGGTATGGAGGGCACCACCCAATGATGGGTGACGCGAAATCGGACCCGGTTCGCCTCTCGTTCAATCCCCAACTTCGCGTCGAATTCCGCGGCTCGACGGTGACCTCTGACGCCGGGCTGCTGTTGCTCTGCGAGTTGGACGAGCAGCTCGACCTGGGCGCGCTGACCTGTACCGGCGAAAGTTTCTAGTGGAGCAGACGGCCGGCCACCCTTTGTCCCCAAAACTAGCGCGGTGGCCTACGCTGTCCGATGGACATCTTTCGCAAGGTCAGATTCGAGTGGTGGCACGCCGCCGAGCAGCGTTTCACCTCGTGACGAGAGGGGAAATGCCCTGGCCGGCATAGCCCTCGGCGGGGTGCGGCGCCCGGCCTGTCTGGTCGCCGCGTTCCTGGGCGTGGTCGTCCTCGCTCTCCTTGCCACCCACGAGTGGGACCCACGCTTCTTTGCCACCCGCGGTCCCCAGTGGGAGCGCCACGACCCGGGCTTTCGCAAGCAAGCCGACGGGACGATCTTCTTCGAGTTCGCCGCCGATCCGCGGGCTGCCGCCGAGCGCTTCCCTCGATTTCGCACGACCCGTATCTTCTATCCCCTGACCGCGCGGGTCCTCGCGCTCGGGCGGGCAGAGCTGGTGGCCTGGACTCTCGTCTTGATCAACTTTGCGGCGATCGTGCTCGGGACCGAGGTCGTCCACCGTCTCCTCGAGGGACGGGGTCTTCCCTCCTGGCCGGCGCTGGCGTACGGCGGCTGGGGCGGGCTCGGACTGGCCCTTCTGCACGACACCTCGGAGCCGCTCGCATACCTGTGCGTGCTTCTCGGCATCGCGTTGCAGGAGCGGGGCTGCACCGTCAGCGCGGGAGCCGCCTTCCTGGGGGCCCTGCTCACCCGTGAGACCACCGTCCTCTTCGTCGCGCCCTACTTGCTCCTGGGCCGACGGGCAGGCGAAGCGCCGCCGTGGAGGATGGCGGGAGCTGTCTTCGGCGCGTGGGGGGCATGGCTCGCCGGGGTGGCCATCCTGGGCGTCGGCTCGACGGCCCCCGATCTGCCTCCGGTCCTGCCCCTCGCTGGCTATCGGGCCACGCGGGCCCTCGATCTCCCCGCCACGATTCTCTACCTCGTGGCGCCTTCCATGGTCGCCATCGCTCTTGCGCTTCCGGGACTCCGGCGCCGGCCGACCGACGCCTCCCTCTGGGCGGTGGTGCTCAACGCGCTTCTCGTGCTGTGGCTGCCCCTGAAGACCGCGGAGCTCCTCTGGCACAGCGGACGCATTGCGACCGGCCTCGTGGGAGCGATCCTTCTCGCGACACCCCTGGCCCTGTCGACGCCGCGTGTCTGGCGCGCTCTCGCCGTGCTCTTCGCGAGCTCGGCCAGCTGGACCGTCGCGGTCACGGCGCGATACCTGCTCTGGGACGTTCGCTCCTGGTAGCCGACAGGTCGTTGAGGTTCGTGAACACCCCAGTCCTCGGGTCTTTGTAAAGGAACGACAAGGTTGGCGGATTTCACGATAGTTGGAATTGCGAGGGCTGAGTCCCAGTGCCGATCGCACCATTGATGCGCTTTCCCGCGACGTCGTCACAGTTCGCATGGATCCCACAGGCGAACGTCATCGTAGACGCGGGGGTTGAAGCGTCCCATCGCTCCCCGCCTGCTCTCGATGATGATACCGACCAGCAGCGCCCGCGAGCCGCGCGGCGGCCAGGTCCTGATCACGACAGACCAGATCCCGACGGACACCTGAGCGCAAGCGAGTTGCGAAGGACCTCAGGTGTATCGGGTTCGATTCCCACAGCGCGGAGCATGAAGGGGAGAGGAACTCCACTTACAGCCGGAACCTGATCTCGGCCGTCTTCGCGACGGAGGGCACGGAGGCCTTCGCGCTCTTCGCCGCCGATCCGGATCACCCGTTCTACCGCTCACTCCCGCCACGAAGGGGCTCGCGGGTCCTTCGCGTCGCGCAGGGCCGGGGGCATGCCCGCCTCGGCTGGACGCTGGCGCGCGCGGCGACGCGGCGACAGGTCGACGGCCTCCACGTGCAGCGGCGCGGGCTTGAGCGGAGCCGGCGGTTCTCGTGGCAAGCGACGGCCCAGCACACGCTGGAGGTGTACCGCGAAACCGTAGGCCGCTGACGGGTCACGTTACACGATAGAGCCGCCTCGGGATCGCCTCCCCATCGAAGGGATCAACGCGCTCCCGACCCGTGAGCAAACCGCCTCTCTCCGAATCGTCTTCTGATGAAGTCTACCATCCCCAGGACGAGCGCTCCTACAAGGCGTGGCTGTCGGCGCGCTGTAACCAAAGCGACATGGAATCCGACCCAATAGATCAGGAAATTCGGCATGAAGCTGACCCACTGGATCCATCGCGCGTGCTTTCGCATCACTTCCAACTGAGGCGGCGGGATACGCGATGCGGCCGAGGGACTGGAGGCACCGCTTCGTCACCTCTTCGGGTCCCGAGTGCAGCATGACCACGGCCACACTCGGGCACGGCCTGTTGGTACCGCGTCCGCCGCCTTCGCTGCCGGAGTGCACGCGCTGGCTCCCACTCACGCGGTTGCGGCATCTCAAATGGTGTAAAGCCCTTTTCTTCACTGCGTGAGCGGGAGGACGAAGAGGAGCGTGTCACCGGGTTGTTTTCGCTCGAGCGACGAGGTTACCTCCGGCAGTGCCGGACGCGCGTCCCTCCATTTCCGGCGCGGCGAGGGCGCTCACATCCCGGTGGAGCTCCGCGCCACTGGGCGGAACGACGGGGCGCCGAGCGGCGGCGGCAGTGGAACCCGCGAGCAGCAGGACGATGATCGGGAGAGAGAGCGCGCGGCGAATCACCGAGCCATCGTACCGCTGCTTGCCCGGCGCGTCCCGCCGGGGGTTTGGCGAGCCTGCTTTCAGCATCTTCCGGGTACAATGGGGGTCATGGCGCTCCCCAACCCCTCCGCGACAAGCGCCGACGCGGCGATCCTCAAGCGCGTGGAGCACATCGTGCGCTGCGCGTTGGGCCCGCACCGCGCCACTGTCTATCTCTTCGGGTCCTGGGCCCGCGGGCTTCAGCGACCGGCCAGCGACATCGATGTGGCCATCGAGGGTTCGGAGGCCCTGCCGCCCGGCGTGCTCGCCGGCGTACGCGAGGCGCTGGAAGAGAGTACCATTCCCTATCGCGTCGATGTCGTGGACCTCGCCGACACCGAGTCTGACTTCCGGGAGCGCGTCCATCGCGAGGGAGTGCTGTGGATCGTCTCCGGCAGCGACTAAGCGTGGCGGACCGCGCCGTCGCGACGCTCCGGGAGCTCGCGCTCTGTCCGACCCCGAGCCGGATCGAGCGTGACGCGGCCATCCAGCGGTTCGAATACAGCTTCGAGGCCACGTGGAAGGCCGCGCAGCGTTTCCTCGCTCTGATCGAGGGCGTCGAGACGGGGGCGCCGAAGTCCACGATCCGCGCCTGCCGGCAAGCGGGTCTCTTTTCCGTGCTCCAGACGGAGCACGCACTTGCGATGGCGGACGACCGTAACCTCACCGCGCACACGTACAACGAGCGGCTCGCCGAGGCCATCTTCGCGAGGTTGCCCCAGCACCTGACCACGCTGGAGTCCTGGCTCGGGACGATGCGATCACGGATGTCCGCGTAGCTCGCGGTGGGCTCCGGGCTTGCGGCCCCGCGTAGTGGCCATGTCAGCTGAGACGCCCGCCCTGCGCATCGCGATGCTGGGCACGCGTGGGGTCCCGGCGAGCTACAGCGGGTTCGAGACCTGCGCCGAGGAGCTGGGCGCGCGCCTCGCCGCCCGCGGGCACGCGGTGACGGTGTACTGCCGTGTGCCGCACATCGCCTATCCCGGAGCGGTCTATCGAGGGATGCGGCTGGTCAAGCTCCCGACGATCCGGAGCAAGCACCTCGACACGGCCGTGCACACGCTCCTGTCCTCGCTCCACGCGCGCGCCGGGCGCTACGACATCGCGCTCTACTTCAACGTGGGGAACAGCGCGCTGACCTGGATCCCGCGCCTGGCGGGCCAGCGGGTCGTCCTCAACGTGGACGGGCTGGATTGGAAGCGGAAGAAGTGGGGGCGGTTCGCGCGGTGGTACATCCGCGCGGCGGAGCGGTGGGCCACGTGGTGTCCCCACCGCATCGTGACCGATTCCCGCCGGGTCCAGCAGTACTACCGCGACCGCTACGGCGCGCCGTCCAGCTACATCGCGTATGGCGCCGAGCCGTTGCGGGTGCCCCCGGGGGCGCACCTCGAGCGCTACGGGCTCGAGCCGGGCCGCTACGTCCTCTTCGTGGGACGGCTGGTCCCCGAGAACTGCGCGCATCATCTGGTAGACGCGTTCGAGGGGCTCTCCACCGACATGCGGTGCGTGATCGTCGGTGACGCGCCCTACGCCGCCACATATATCCGCGGCCTCCGGGCCACCGCCGATCGGCGCGTGATCTTCACCGGGTATCTCTTCGGAGAAGGTTACCGGGAGCTCCTGTCGAGCGCCTACTGCTTCGTCGAGACCTCGGAGGTGGGCGGGACGCACCCGGCGCTCCTCGAGGCCATGGCCTGTGGCGCCTGCGTCGTGGTGAACGACACTCCCGAGAACCTGGAAACCATCGGGGAGGCCGGGTTCGGCTATCATGGCGAGATGGGCGGCGCCGGGCTCCGGGCAGTTCTCGAGCGCCTGCTCAAGGATCCCACCCTGGTGAAGCAGCATGCACGCAGCGGTATGGAGCGGGTCCGAGCCCACTATTCCTGGGCCGCCGTGACCGACGCCTACGAGCGGCTGTTCCGCGAGCTGCTCCAGGAGCGAGGCCGGCGTGCTCGGTAAGCGCCGCGTCGAGTGGGTGCTCCGGCTCCTGGTCGCCGACGCGGCAGTGCTGCTCGCGTCCTTGCTGGTCGCCTACGGGCTTCGGGTTCTACTGAACCGCCCGCTCGATCGCGCAGCCGGCCCGCTGACCCACTACCTCTGGCTCCTCGAGCTCATCGTGCCGGTGTGGCTCGGCCTCCTGGCGTTCATGGGCGGGTACGGCGTCGGCTGGACCGCGCAACCGCGGGCCAGGCTTTTCATGCGTGTCAGCGGCATCGGTCTGCTCCTGCTCAGCGCGGCGCTGTTTCTGGAGCCGGGGGGGCAGCAGATCAATCGAAGCCTGGTCATGCTGTTCGCCGTAGTGAGCGGGCTCGGGTTGTGGGCCGAGCGCGGTCTGGTCCAGGCGTGGCTCCGGCGTACACGCCACGGTGACCGAGGGGCACGGGTGGCCCTGGTCGTGGGGACCGGCGAGCGGGCCGGCCGCCTGATCTCGGCCCTCCGGCAGTATCCCGAGGCCGGCTGGGCGATCCGTGGCTGTGTGAGCATGGATCCGTCGGATCCCGTGCAGGCCGTGGACGGCATACCCGTCATCGGCTCCGTGGCCGAGCTGCCCGACGTGCTCCAGGCCGCGGAGGTCGTGGACGAGGTGTTCTTCGCCGTCCCTTCCGATCGGCTCGCCG
>JACORX010000304.1 GCA_016179165.1 Candidatus Rokuibacteriota bacterium
GCGTGCGCTCGCGCGGGCGTGGCGGTGGAGGTGGTGCCGGGTGTCAGCTCCGCGATCGCGGTGCCCGCGGCGGCCGGCATCCCCGTCACCCACCGGGGCCTGGCCTCCTCGTTCGCCGTGGTGACCGGCCATGAGGATCCGACCAAGCCGGAGTCGGCCGTGGACTGGGAGCGCCTCGCGACGGCCGTGGACACCCTCGTCATCCTGATGGGCGTGGGCGCGCTCCCGCGCATCGCGGCGCGGCTCCAGTCAGCCGGGCGTGGGGCCGACACGCCCGCCGCCGTGATCCACCGCGGCACCACGGCGGCGCAGGAGAGCGTGATCGGCACGCTCGGCGACATCGCCGGCCGCGCCGCGCACCTGACGGCGCCCGCCGTCATCGTGATCGGCGAGGTTGTTCGTCTACAGGAGCTTCTCCATGATGAGCGTGTCCACCCACAGGCCGTCGAGCATGCCCTGCTCGCGGTAGACGCCGACGCGGCTGAAGCCTAGGCGCTCGTAGAGGCGCACGCCTCCCGTGTTGGTGGGGAAAGTGGAGAGCACCATCTTGTGGTAGCCGATCTCCCGCGCGATCTCGATGAGCCGATCGAGCAGCCGGTGGCCCACGCCCCTGCCACGCCACGCACGCTCGACGTAAACGGAGAAGTCGGCGACGTGCCGGTAGGCGGGGCGCGCGTTGAAGACGTTCAGGCTGCCCCACCCGACCAGGGCCCCACCCGACTCCGCCACGATCACCGGATGGCGGGGGCCGCGCGCCGCCATCCATTCGCGGCGCTCTTCAGGCGTGCGAAGCTCGGTCTCGATCGTTGCCACGCGGTCTTCGATCCCCTGGTTGTAGATCAGGCAGACCGCTTCCGCGTCGCCCGCCCGCGCGGGCCGGAGCGTGACGTCGGCGCTCACGTCGCCGGCCCCAGCAGCCGCTTGCACACCCACACTCCGATGCAGCCGAACGCGCCCGTTACCAGCGTCGCCATGGTGGTCAGGATCTCCTCGCCGCGCGGTCTATACGCCGCCGACTTTTATACACCAGTGTTGGGTATAATGCGGTCCGTGTTCGACAGTAAATTCTTCGAGGAGTCGTGGCCCACCATCTCGCGCGGCCTCGAGTCCGAGGCGGACGCCGAGACGGAGGTTGGCTGGATCCTCGGCTACGTGCGGCCGCCCGCGGGCGGGCGCATTCTCGACGCGCCGTGCGGCTTCGGGCGCCACTCGCTCGCGCTCGCGCGGCGAGGCTTCGACGTCACGGGCGTAGACCTTTCCGAGACCGAGCTCGGCCGGGCGAAAGAGCGGGCAGAGGTAGCCGGCTTGCCGCTCCAGCTGGTCAAGCAGGACATGCGCGACATGGAGTTCTCCGGCGAGTTCGACCTCGCCTTGAATCTCTTCTCGAGCATCGGCTTCTTCACCGACGACGAGGACCGCCTCCTCCTCGACCGCTTCTGCACCGGGCTCAAGCAGGGCGGCGCGTTCGTGCTCGACACGCGCAACCGCGATTTCGTCATTCACGACGTGACGGCGGAGGAGACGGTGCGGCTGCCGGAGGGCACGGTCCGCGTCACGAACCGATTCGACGTGCGCACGAGCCGGATCCAGCAGGACTGGTGGCTCGAGGACCAGCACCGCCTGCTGGGCCAGACCGAGATCCGCCTCTACTCCGCCCACGAGCTCCTGCGCATGCTGCGCCCGGAGCGCTGGTCGCAGGTAGAGCTGTTCGGCGGCCTCGACGGTCGGCCCTTCGTCCTCGAGTCTCCCCGTATCGTCCTCGTGGCGACCAAGTAACTTCTCACTCACAGGAGACCCACTACCGTCATGAAGCCCCTCGTCCTCCTCGCCGGCCCCATCCATCCCGACGGCGTCAAGCAGCTCGAAGCGGAAGCGCGCGTGGTCGTCTCCAACGACGAGACGGAGGCGGGGATCATCAAGGCCGCCCAGGAGGCCTCTGGCATCCTCTTCCGCATCAAGCCCGACTGCACGCGGTCGCTGATGGCGGCCTGCAAGCAGCTCAAGGTCGTCGGCCGTCACGGCGCCGGGCTCGATATCGTGGACCTCGATGCGGCGACAGACCTCGGCGTCGCGGTCGTCCACGCCCCGGGCTCCAACTCCAACTCGGTCGCCGAGCACTCGATCATGCTCATGCTGGCCTGCGCCAAGCAGGCGGTGGTCGTGGACAAGCGCACGCGTCTGGCCGATTGGGGCAAGGGCCGCTGGCAGGGCCTGCTCGAGATGAACGGGCGCACACTCGGGATCATCGGCGTCGGGAACATCGGGCGCCGCGTGGCGAAGATCGCGGGCGCCATGGGCATGCGCGTGATCGGCTACGACAAGTATGTGGCGGCCGAGGAGCTGAGAAGCCGCGGCGTCGAGCCCATGCCGGACATGGCCTCCGTTCTCCGGCAGGCCGACGTCGTCACCTGCCACACGCCCCTCACGAAGGAAACCCACCACATGATCGACGCCGCAGCGATCGCCCTGATGAAGCCCGGCGTGATCTTCATCAACGCCTCCCGCGGTAAGGTCCAGGACGAGGAGGCGCTGCGCGTGGCGCTCGAGGGCGGCAAGATCCGCGCGGCGGGCATCGACGTGTTCGAGGAGGAGCCCGTCTCCTCGGACAGCCGCCTCCTCCAGCTCGACAACGTCATCGTCAGCCCGCACATCGCCGGCGTGACTGAGGAGACGACCCGCGGCATGGCCATGCAGGTCACGGCCGAGATGCTGCGCGTGCTCCGCGGCGAGAAGCCGCACGTGCTCGGCAACCCCGACCTCTGGCCCAAGCTCGCCCACCTGAAGTAAACTCGAGAGCAGAGACGGACCCGGAGTTCGAGTCAGGCGCTCGATGTGACGATCCTGTCTTCGAGGGGTATACTGACGGCATGAACGCGCACCTGCTGACGGAGGCCTTGAAGCTCAGTCCAGGCGATCGGCTCCAGCTGATTGAGGCGCTGTGGGAGACTCTCTCCGAAGAGGACATCCCCGTCACACCGGAGGAACGCGCGCTTCTTGACGCTCGGCTGGCCGATCTCGACGCGAATCCTGGGGATCAGAGCCCTTGGTCGGAAGTTAGAGCCCGTCTCCAGCACCGGCCTCGTTGACGCTCCCGGTTTTCCTTCGTCGAGCCGCAGAGCTCGACTTGGCGGCGATCGAGGACTGGTATGACAGTCAGCGTGAAGGTCTCGGCGGTGAGTTTCGGCAGGTCGTGGACGAGGCAATCACACGTATCGCAGATAGCCCGCTCGCGTACCCGGAGCGCTACCGTGGAGCCCACCGGGTCCTCCTACGACGATTCCCATACGTGCTCTGGTACCGACCGTTTGAAAGCCTCGTCGTTGTTCTGGCATGCGTGCACGGCAAGCGTGACCCGCGGGAGATCCGTGCTCGGCTTCGCCGGGGGGCGTAACGTCCTCGACAACCCCGACCTCTGGCCCAAGCTCGGCCCCCTGACGTAGAACCGGGCGCGAGCACCGTACGGGATCCCATACACCAGATCCCCGTTGCCCCGTGAGAGCGCACGGGCTATAGTCCAGTGCGAAGCAGAGGGGGCTGGGCATGGTGATCCCTCAGACGACTGGGTCGCTCTCGTACGCGGCGGCGTTCGGAGAAGCGCGGGCGCCAGCGCTCGCGGTCCGTGAGGTCGGCCCTGCTAGTGCGCCCAAGCCGCGGCTCCTCGATCGCGTTCGCGAGGCCATCCGTGTCCGCCACTACAGCCGCCGCACCGAGAAGACGTACGTCGGATGGATCCGCCGCTACATCTTCTTCCACGGCAAGCGCCATCCCGCCGAGATGGGAGCGCCCGAGATCACGCGCTTCCTGACGTCGCTCGCCGGCGAGAGCAAAGTTGCGGCATCGACGCAGAACCAAGCGCTCAGCGCGCTCCTGTTTCTGTACCGCGAAGTCCTGCTGCAGGAAGTCCCGTGGCTGGACGACCTCGTTTATGCCAAGCGCCCGAAGCACCTGCCGGTCGTCCTGACTCGTGAGGAGGTCCGCGCCGTCCTTGGCCAGATCCATGGGGTCCCGCGGCTCATGGCGTTCCTTCTGTACGGCGCGGGCCTCCGCCTGCTGGAGTGCGCGCGCCTGCGTATCAAAGACGTCGATCCCGGCCGGAACCAGATCGTGGTGCGTGAAGGGAAGGGTGACAAGGACCGTCTTACGATGCTGCCGGCTGCCATCAAGGCTGATCTGCTCCAACACCTGGAGGCGGTCCGCGTGCAGCATCAGCTTGATCTCCAGGCCGGAGCGGGCTGGGTCGAGCTGCCGGGTGCCCTCGCGAGGAAGTACCCCAACGCTGGGCGCGAATGGCCCTGGCAGTGGGTCTTTCCGGCCACCCGCATCTACGTGGACCGTCAGTCCGGCCAGCGCCGCCGCCATCACCTACACGAATCGGTCCTGCAGCGCGCGGTAAGAGCAGCCGCCCTCCGCGCAGGTATCGCAAAGCGCGTGAGCTGCCACACGTTCCGGCACTCCTTCGCCACCCACCTACTGGAAGATGGCCACGACATCCGGACGGTCCAGGAACTCCTGGGCCACCATGACGTCAGTACCACCATGATTTACACGCATGTCCTCAACCGGGGCCCTGGGGCGGTCCGAAGCCCCGCGGACCGAGTTTTCCCAGCATGACACCCGTCCCCCGCGGACGTCACGGCGCCGCTCCAGACCCGGCTAGACGGTTCCGTATAGCAAGGACGCCCTCGATCCCGTGGGGCGACGTAAAGTGCCGACAGTCCGGGCTGATCTCTCCCATCCGGGGCGATTCCCGCCCGGCTGCTATGCAGCAGCGCGCGCTGCGTCACCGCTTCTAGATGGTTCCGTCCAATTCACGTTGGGCAGACCAATTGCTGCTGGCGGTGATGATGATAATTCGAACTGTCCCCTTCGGGATTCCAAGACACGGTGAGCGCGAGAAGGCACGCTGATGAGATCGACCGTCACCAAGCTCGCCACCGTGGTGGTCGTTCTACTTCTCGGCGCGACGCTGGTTGCCGAGGCACAGCAGGCTGGGAAGGTGCGCCGGATAGGGTATCTAGACCAGGGATCGGCAGCCGGGAATAGGCCCTACTTGGAGGCATTCCGGCGAGGGCTTCGCGATCTCGGTTGGGTCGAGGGCCAGAATATCGCCATTGAGGTCCGGTTCGCCGAGGGGAAAACCGATCAGCTCCCCACGCTCGCGGCTGAACTCGTCCGCCTAAAGGTGGATGTCATTGTTGCCTGGACGACTCCGGCAGCCCTCGCAGCCAAGCGAGCCACTACGACGATACCAATCGTCATAGGTTTTTCAGCCGATCCGGTCGGGAGCGGAATCATCGGCAGCCTTGCACACCCCGGGGGCAACATCACAGGGTGGACGCACCTAGGTCTCGAGTTGCGCGCAAAGTATCTGGAGTTGCTCAAGGAAGCCGTTCCCGGGGCCATTCGCTTCGGTGTCCTCTGGAATCCAACGAACCAAGTGCATAAACCGTCATTGAAGGTCATCGAAGCCGCCGCCCAGCGGCTCAAGGTGGAGCTTCACCTCGCAGGCGTGCAAGACCCCAAAGACCTTGAGAGCACCTTCTCGGCGCTGGTCGTAAAACGCGTGGAGGCTATCGTGGTCTTCCCCGACGGGATGTTCGTTGCTCAGACACCCCTGATACTAGCCCTGGCAGCACGGAACCGGCTCCCTGCGATGTATGGCGTCAGGGAGTACGCGGAAGCCGGAGGTCTGATGGCCTATGGGACCAATCTGGCCGTCATGCACCGAGAGATCGGCGCGTCCTTCGTGGACAAGATCCTGAGAGGTGCCAAGCCGGCTGACCTCCCCGTCGAGCAACCCACGAAGGTCGAGCTGGTGATCAACTTCAAGGCCGCCACGGCGCTCGGTCTCACGATCCCACCGTCCCTTCTGCTACGAGCGGATCACGTCATTGAGTGAGGGCAGCTGCCCAACATCACGCTTCAGCGGCCCGAGGGCTCGCGTTGCTCGCTCCCCGGCCGCTGAGCGGTACGTTCGGCGCACGGGGGGACGTCCTGCGGGCGGACATGGACAGCTGTGAAAATGGATGACCGTCGAGGCTTCTTGATCGCCTTTGGCTTCCTTCTCGCCTCACCGCTCATCACCCCCGGCGCAGCGGCAGGGAAAGTTCCCCGCGTCGGCTTTTTATACCGTGGCTCTCCGGGGCCATCGCAAGAGATTGATGCCTTCCGGCGAGGGCTACGCGAGCTCGGGTACATCGAGGGCCAGAACATCGCTGTCGAGTATCGGTTCGCACGCGGCCAGGTCGAGCGGCTCCCCGAGCTCGCCGCCGAGTTGGTCCGTCTAAATCCCGATGTCATCGTCGCCCCCTATACCCCTCCCGCTCTCGCCGCCAAGCGGGCGACCAGCACGATTCCGATCGTCTTCGCCGTCGTTGCGGATGCAGTTGGCGCAGGGCTCATCGCCAGTCTCGCGCGACCAGGTGGGAACATCACGGGACTCACGAGCAGCAGTGCCGAGCTGGGCGGCAAACGCTTGGAGCTCCTCAAGCAACTGGCCCCGAAGGCTTCTCGTGTGGCGGTCCTGTACAACCCGGCCGATCGGTCCAACGTGCTCCTCTTCAAGGAGCTACAGCAGTCGGCGCCGAGCCTGGGTCTCATTCTGCAACCGCTTGAGGTACGTGAACCGGGTGAGTTCGAGGCCGCCTTTTCTTCGATGACTCGCGAACGTGCGAATGCGATGTTCGGCGCCGCGGGTATTTTGACCTTCGAGCACAAGGAACTACTCGTGAGCCACGCCGCCAAGCGTCGGATGCCGGCGATGTGGGGCCACCGGCACTTCGTGGATTCTGGCGGCCTGATGTCGTACGCGGTGAACTTTGCCGATCAGCTCCGCCAGAGCGCCGTCTACGTGGATAAGATTCTCAAAGGGGCCGGGCCGGGCGACCTGCCCGTGGAGCAACCGACGAGGTACGAGCTGGTCATCAACCTCAAGACGGCCAAGGCGCTGGGTCTGACGATTCCGCAGTCGGTGTTGCTTCAGACCGACCAGGGCCTTGAGTGAGTACCGGCGTCGAACTTCGCAGTGGACCGGACCGCTGGCTCGCCTTCGCTCGCCGCGGCCGGTCACCGCGGCGTTCGGCAGACTGACGGTCGATCAGCACCGAGCCGTATACTTGAGCGGTGCAGTTCGAATGGGATCCTCAAAAGGCCGCGGCGAATGTCAAGCGGCGTCGAATCAGCTTCGATGAAGCGGCGACCGTCCTTGAAGATCCGCTGTCAACCACCTATCCCGACGAGGCTCACTCCGAGGAGGAGGGCGCTTCTTGACAATCGGGGCGTCGCACCGGAGACGTGTCTTGGTTGTGGCCCACACGGAGCGAAACGATACAATCCGAATCATCAGCGCCCGACGAGCCATGAGGCGCGAACGAGAATTCTATGAGCAAGGCAAATCGACCAAAGGCTGACGATCTCAGACCGGAGTACGACTTTGCGTCGATGAAGGGCGGCGTTCGTGGGAAGTACGTCGCTCGACTTCGCAAAGGGAGCAACC
>JACORX010000305.1 GCA_016179165.1 Candidatus Rokuibacteriota bacterium
CACTGCCACCTCGTCCACGGACGCATGAACCTTGTCACGGTCGAGATGGGGCGCTGCACCTTCGTGGCGCCAGAGATCCCCATGAACGGGCCGGAGCGCGAGGTGGTCAAGGTGCCGCTCCAGGTGGGCCGCGAGACGCTCCTGGTCACGGCCGTGTCGGTGGGCAACCCGCACTGCGTGGTCTTCGTGAACGAGCTGGACGAGGCGCGTGTGAGGGCGCTGGGGCCGCAGATCGAGCGCCATCCGGCCTTCCCCAACCGCACCAACGTCCAGTTCGCGCGCGTGGCGTCGCGCTCGCAGGTGGACATCCTGATCTGGGAGCGCGGGGCGGGCTACACGCTGGCGTCGGGCTCGTCCTCGTCCGCCGTCGCGTGCGCGGCGGTCAAGAACGCATTGTGCGACCACGGGCTCGTCACGGTGCGGATGCCCGGTGGCACGCTCGAGGTGGACGTCCGGCCGGACTGGTCCATCCGGCTCAAGGGCCCAGTGGAGGAGGTCTACGCCGGCACCTTCGCCCGCGATCTCATGGATGCGCTCAAGGCCCGGCCCGCGCCCGATTGACGTCTCAGGCGGCTGAAAGGGGCCCATCCGCGCCGGCCGCGGTCGAGATCGAGACGGTATCCGTGACGTCGAGCGAGGTGGGAGTGAGCCGCGCCGAGCCCTGGGCCCGGAGCGCCTCGGCATCGCCCTGCTTGCGCACGCCCGCGAAGGCGCTCCAACCCGAGTGGTCCAAATGAAGCGCGCACGCGGCGCCGATGCCGGTCGAGGCTCCCGTGATCACGACCGACTTCGCCGTGGCCATGCTCAGAGGGCGTCCGACAGCCGCTTGGCGGCCACTCCGCCCACGAGGGCGGCGACGAAGGTGATGATGAAGGCGGCGAGTGTGGGCCCGGCACCGGGGACCATCGCGGCCAGGGCTGGTCTCGCGGTGGTGTACCAGCCGCCGGCGATGAACAGCAGGAGGCTGAACGCGACGGTGGACGCGACGGGGCGGCGGCGGGCGTCCACCAGCGCCATCCCGACGACCGCTGCCGAGCCCATGTACAGGAGCGGCAGGCCGCCCACCCGCCCCGGCGTCACGCCGTTCTTCCTCGCCATGATGTTGGCCACGGCGATGGGCGAGGTCGGATCCTTGGCGATCTCCTCTTCGATGACGGACACCGGCTGCATCACCTCGAAGCCCGCGCGCGCGACCCGGAGCCCCGCCATGCCCACGAGCGCCACGACGACGAGGACGAGGGCCGGCGTCCAGCGGTTTCCCGAGAGCCGTGCTGCCGGCACCAGGGCGAGCGGCAGGAGGAAGGCGGCGATGACGGCGAAGGTGTAGAAGCGGACGCCGCCGTAGAGGTAGGCGATGCGGAACGACGGGTCCACGACGAGATGGAGACTGCCGTACAGCGTCGCGCCCGTGAGGACCATGGCGGCGAGCCGAGCGCGACTCCCCGCCGAGTAGACTTCATCGGCGATGGTCAGGCAGGCCCACGCATTGATCACCGCCCCGAGGATGCCCATGAGATGCGGCGGGCTCCAGAGCGTCACGTCGATACCGAAGAGCCGGTGCCAGAGATCGTCGATGGGCGCGGCGATGATGGTGACCGAGATGCCCCAGGCGGCCAGCTGGAAGCCGCGGCTGCCGCGGAGCCCCAGCACCCTCACGCCGCCCGTCCCGCGCCACGTCTCCCAGAAGAGCACGCCGAAGGAGAGGAACACAGCCGCGCTGACGCCCGCGTAGGTGATGAGATGCGGCGGGATCCAGAACGAGTCGCGCCCGATCAGGACGTGCCACTGGATATCCCACTGGACGCCCCAGCCCGTGACGATCTTCGACGCCAGCAGCGCCCAGAGCGCGGCGCGCTTGAGCCCCAGCGCCTCGGCGGGCACGCGGACGGCCCCGAAGGGCAGAGCGCTCGCGCGGGTGCTCACCGAATCGGTCTACTTTGCGGGCGGCTCGACCGAGACCACCTTGACGTCGAAGAAGAGCGTCTGTCCTGCCAACGGGTGGTTGAGGTCGAGCAGCACGGTCGTGTCCTTGACGGCCTTCACCGTGACCGGCCGCGGCTGCCCGTCCTGGCCGCGAGCCAAGAGGCGCGTGCCTACCACGGCAGCGCCCTGTGGCAGGACGTTCTTCGGCACCTCGGCCTCGGCCTTGGGATCCACCGGACCGTAGCCGTCCTCCGGCTTGACCGTGACCTTCTTGCTGTCGCCGGCCTTCATGCCCAGGAGCGCGTTGTCCAGGCCCGGGATGATCTGCTTCGCGCCCTGCGTGAAGGCCAGCGCCTCCTTGCCGGTATTGGTATCGAGCACCGCACCCTTGTCGTCCTTGAGCGTGTACTCGATCTTGACCGAGGAGCCTTTTTCGATGGCCGCCGTGGGCTGCGCCCCTACGGGCGCGGCGGCCAGCAGGACCAACAGCGCCACCAGTGTGCCGAGGGAACGCATCAACCAGCCTCCATAGCGCCGACGCGGGAATGTGAACACTGAAACGAGCTTACACCCGCCTCTGCCAGGCCAGCAAGCTTCCTCAGGCGCGGCGCAGGGCCACGCGCCCGGCCCACGGCCCTCGCCGGGCTCGCCATCCGAGGCGCAGACTGTGCCGGGATCCTGGGTCGCGGCGCGAGGTGGTGATCGTCCGGGACGCCGATCGCATCGAGCGGACGGCGTGGTGCCGGCTTCTCGAGGGGCGTCTCGACCTTTCGCTGCTTGGACTCGACCTCCACGGACCCGAGCCGCCCAACGACGCACGAGTCTTCGTTTCCGGTGCGTCTCCTCTGTGGTATCCATGGAGCCATCGAGGCAGTGCCCCATCGGCCAGGCGGATAGCCCTGATCGTCGATCGCCGGCCCCGGGCGCGAATTTCGAGGTGAACCTGCCGACGAGTTGGGGTAGGGTCGTGGCGTACGGCAACAACAACCCGCTGCTGGAGGGGCCGAATCAGGCCATGTGGACCTGGCTGCGGTTGCTGCGCGCTCTGCTGCTCTCGGGCCCGATTGCGCTGGCGACCTTCGCGACGCCGGCACAGTCGGCGGCTGCCGTGCCCGGGCCGTGCGTCGAGGGTGTCCTGCCGAGCGGCGCTCTTTCCCTGATCTGCATCCCCAGCGAGGGCTGGAACGGCGACCTGGTTGTCTACGCCCACGGATACGTCGCCTACAACGAGCCCATCGACTTCTATCACCTTACCCTGCCGGACGGCACCTCCGTGCCGGACATCGTTCAGGCCCTCGGGTTCGCCTTCGCCAACACGAGCTGCCGGACGAATGGGCTGGCGGTCCTCCAGTGCGCCGATGATATCCGCGAGCTGGTGGCGGCCTTTGCGACGGTCTCCGGGACGCCGCCACCGCACACGTATATCACTGGAGTCTCGGAAGGCGGACTCATCACCGCGCTCTTGGTCGAGCAGTCACCCGGACTCTTCAGCGGGGGTCTTGCCGCATGCGGGCCCATCGGCAGCTTCAGGAAGCACGTCAAGTACATCGGCGATTTCCGCGTGCTCTTCGACTACTTCTTCCCGAGCGTCCTGCCGCCGAGCCCGATCAGCATCCCTCAAGACGCGATCGATCGCTGGGAGGATACCTACGAGCCGGCGGTCGAGTCGGCCATCGCCGCCGGTCACGGCGCCTCCCTCCAGCTGATCAACACCTCGAAGGCCGCGGTCGATCCGAACGACCCGACGACCGTGACGACGACGGCGGTGAACGTGCTCTGGTACAACATCTTCGGCACCCATGACGCGACCGAAAAGCTCGGGGGCAACCCCTACGACAATACGAGCCGCCTTTACATGGGATCGGCGAACGACCTCAAGCTCAACTTGAGCGTGCAGCGGTTCGCCGCTGACCCGGAGGCGCTGGCCTCCCTCGTCGCCTACGAGACCACGGGCAAGCTCACGATCCCGCTGGTGACGCTCCACACCACCGGGGACGAGCAGGTCCCCTTCTGGCACGAGGCGCTCTACCTCGCGAAGGTCCGGTCCAGCAAGACGGGGAGCCTCCTCACCCAGATTCCGGTCGCGCGGTACGGCCACTGTAACTTCACCACCCAGGAGATCGTGGGGGCGTTCCTCCGGCTGGTTGCTCAGGTGACGCGGCGATAGCCGCGAGCGCCGTGCGCTCCGGCTTCTACCTCCCGCCGCGGAGGGCGTTCATGATGGCGTCGGCCCTCGACGCTCTCGCCGCTCGGCCAATAGGCCTGAACCCGCGTGCTAGAATCGCGTCATGGTGGCCACCGAGATCGAGCGGTTCGTCGAGCAACTCGCGGACCTCGGCGTGATCGCCCCGTCCGTGGAGATCGTCGTCCTGTTCGGGTCAATGGCTCGGGGCAGGTCACGACCGGACAGTGACGTGGACATCGCCGTCCTCTGTGACGGACCCACCGATCTGGACGCGCTCTACCTGCTCCTGGCGCCACGCCTTGCCACCGGCGCGTTGGACCTGACGGATCTCCGGCGTGCCGGCTCCTTGCTGGCGTTCCAGGTGGCCCGGCATGGGCGGCTGCTTTATGAGCGGAACCCGGGCACGTTCCGCAGCTTCCAGTCGCTGGCCTCGCGCCGGTACTGCGATACCGACAAGCTCCGTCGGGCGCAACGCCGGGCGATCCACGCCTTCCTCGAGCGTCACGGCCTCGAATGAGCCCGGTCGGCGCCGCCCTCGTTCGCCGCAAGCTGGCCCGGATCGCCGCCTCGCTCGACGCGCTGGGGCCCCTCGCGCGGCTCACGCTTCCCGAGTACCGCGCGCGTCTCTACGAGCGGAAGGCAGCCGAGCGATTCCTCCAGGAAGGCATCGAGGCGGCGCTGGACGTCAACGCGCACCTCATCGCGGAGCTGGGCGCCGAGGTGCCGGACGACTACTACGGAGGGTTCGTGAAGCTCGGCAGCCTCGGCGTACTACCGCGGGAGCTGGCGCTCTCGCTGGCGCCGTCGGCCGGCCTCCGAAATCGCCTCGTGCACGAATACGAGTCCCTCGACGATGCCAAGGTGCTGGCGTCGATCGGCACGCTCCGCGCTCAGTACCCGTCCTACGTGCAAGCCATCGAGTCGTACCTGAGCAAGGCCGGCGCCTAGCCAATCGCGGGCTCCGTCCAGCCGATCGTCCTGCGGAGGGACTCACGGTTGGCACAGAGGGCCCCACGCTTCAGGGGCCCCGCAGGTGGGGAGCAGTCGATGCGCGCAGGAGTCTCGGTCATGCGCTGTTCTCGGCCGCTGCCTGGTCGGTGCTGCCGAGGATGGGCTATCCCGCCACCACGACCGCGATCTGTCGAAACGGTCGCCTGTCCAGAATCTCGAGGCGGTCATTCGCACCGTAGGCGGTAAGAGCCAATAGCTGCTCAAACAAGTCAAGCCCACGTGAGCGGGTTTCGGGCTCGTCACTGGTGCCGTCTTCGCCGAGGAATGTCCTGCCTGCCATGTCGCGCGTTCCTCTGTTATCATGGCCGCGTCGATCCCCCGCGGGCGAGGCGGCGTGATCCTGTAGCCGGTGTAACCCGATGGCCACACCGGACTCGTTCTCGCGTGCGAGCTTCTCGGGATCCCGATACATCCGGTCGACAAAGACCCGCGCTCGGCGCCTGAGTGTCCCTGCGCCGGCGCTAAGAGGGGGAGGCGCCGTCATGATCACGCGGAGGCCCGTCAGCCTAGTCGCCGCGATCGCCCTGGCGGTAAGCCCGATCCTCACGAGCCTTGCCGGCGATCCCGGCGGGGCGTCGGCGGCCTGGCCGGTGGCCGCCGCCTCGATCAAGCTCGTGCCCGTGCTCGCCGGACTCGACAGCCCCGTTCTGGTGACCAATGCGCGGGACGGGAGCAACCGGCTCTTCGTGGTTGAGCAGGGCGGCGTGATCAAGGTCCTGCGGCCCGGGGAAACCACGCCGACGGTCTTCCTCGACATTACGGCAAGGGTGCTGCTGGGAAGCGAGCGGGGGCTGCTCGGCCTGACTTTTCATCCCCAGTTCTCGTCCAACCGTCGCTTCTTCGTCGACTACACGCGCCAGACCGACGGCGCCACCGTGATCGCGCAATACCAGGCCTCGCTGGGCGACCCGAACGTCGCCGACCCGACGGAGACGGTGCTCCTCGTGATCCCGCAGCCGTTCGCGAATCACAACGGCGGGATGGTGGAATTCGGACCGGACGGCCTCCTGTACATCGGGATGGGAGACGGCGGATTCGCCAACGATCCCGGCAACCGCGCGCAGGACACGACCGAGTTGTTGGGGAAGATCCTGCGCATCGACGTGGATCACCCGGACGGCGCCCAGCCCTACTCCTCGCCGCCTTCCAATCCCTTTTTCGGCGCGGATCCCGGTCGCGACGAGATCTACGCCTACGGCTTCCGTAACCCGTGGCGGTTCTCCTTCGATCGGGGCACGGGTCAGCTCTACGCGGGGGATGTGGGCCAGAACAAGATCGAAGAGATCGACGTCGTCACGATCGGCGGCAACTACGGCTGGCGCATCTGGGAGGGCACGCAGTGCACCAAGAGGGACCCGGGGCAGTGCGATCCGACCGGCTTCGTCTTTCCCATCGCCGAGTACAACCACACCGGAGGACGCTGCGCCGTGATCGGCGGCTATGTGTATCGTGGTGCCCAGGCGAGCCTGCCGACGGGCACCTACGTCTACGGCGACGAGTGCACGGGCGAGATATTCCTGTTCGTGAACCAGGCATCGAGCGTGGCGCTCGACACCGGGCTCACCATCTCCGCCTTCGGGGAAGACGAGTCCGGCGAGATCTACGTGGTCGACCTGGGTGGCACCGTCAGCCGCATCGCCCAGGAGGTGACCTGCAGCGCCTCCCTCAGCCCGGTCTTCAAGGTGTTCTCGGGGAACGGCGGCAGCGGAAGCGTGACGGTGACGGTCCCCACCGGGTGCGACTGGACGGCGGTGAGCAATGCCGACTGGATCACCATCACCGCCGGCGCGAGCGGGACCGGCAGCGGCACCGTGAGCTACTCGGTCGACGCCAACAGCGGGCGGGTCCGGAGGGGCACCTTGACCATCGCCGGGCGCACTTTCATGGTGTGGTCCCTCTGATATGGCACCCGATCGGTCGCGCGGCCGCCGGGAGGACACAGGATGATCAATGCGCTGACCACGGCGACTCGCTTCATGGTTCTCCTCCCGATGTGTGGATGGGCGTCTCCTCCAAAGCCGGTTTGCTACACCCCAGGCGAGCCAGCCGTCGCCGGAAGTCGGAGATACGGGCATGAGGTTGACGGGAGTCCCGTAACCCTGTAGATTTTCCTGACACGGACGATTAGCTCAGTTGGCAGAGCATCGGCCTCACATGCCGGGGGTCACTGGTTCAAGTCCAGTATCGTCCACCATCGCACACACCAAAGGCCGGGGAGAGATCCCCGGCCTTTTCGGTTGCTGCGGCGCGCGGACTAGGTACCGTCCCTGGAGACAATCTGGTTGCTGCTGCGCTCGGCGGCTTCCTTGAGGCGGTTCCGGGCGCGCGAGAGGAGCATGGTCTCGTTGTGGCCGTCCCGCGGGAACGACACGAGCCCCATCGAGACGGTCACGCGCCGGGCGGCCCCGGCTGGGTCGCACTGGAAGGAGACGTTCTCGAGATGGGCGCGGATGCGCTCGGCCACGCGCGCCGCGTCGGCGTCTGGCGTGTTCAGCAGCAGGATGGCGATGCCGTCCCGGACGCGGCGACTACGTCCGTGGAGCGGAGGACCTGGGTGATCTTGCGCGCCACAGCCTGCTGTACGGCTTCGTCGGACTCGTGCTCCGCCTCGTCGGGCCGCACGAGGCAGACGGAGAAAAAGTCCTGGTAGCGTGTCGCGCGGGAGGCTTCGCGGGTCAGGAGCTGGTGGAAGGCCTCCTCGCCGAAGACGCCACTTGCCGGATCCATGAAGTCGGGCACGGCCTCGGTCCCTCGTCCTGTTGGTCGCTGCACCCCCTCCCGGTGAAGCCGGGCGGGATGGAGGAAACAATACACGAAACCGCGGACTTGGTGGGAGCGCCTTCAGCGGGAGGAAAAGGGCGCCGGGACGAGATCGACGGAATCCGTGATGAGCTCGTCCAGGCTCTTGCGTCGGATGAGGCGCCTCGTCTTGCAGTCGTCCTCCACGTCGACCGCGGCAGGTCCTCCGCCAGCGGGAGATTCCACTTTGTGAACGCCCACGCTGTGAACCCATGGCGCCGATGGCGGGATGCTACAACATCGCTTGACCCACGGCTCCACCGTGCCCACAATCGCCCCATGTCCACTGCGGCCCGATTCCCCATGATCACTCCGGAGGCGCTGTCGGCGCTCAGGGCGCGCATCGGCAGGCCGGTCCGCCGTCCTGAGCCCTATATCGAGGTCGCGACGCGGGACGCCATCCGCCACTGGGCCCACGGCATCGGCGACCGCAATCCGTTCTGGGCCGAGGCCGGCGTGGCGCCACCGACCATCCTCTTCGCCATGGACCGGATCGTCTCGGGCTATGTCGGCGGACTGCCGGGCATCCATGCCATGTACGCGGGGTCAGACTTCCGTTGGCATCGCGCTATTCGGGAGGGAGACCGAATCGTCGGCGAGAGCGTGCTCAAGGACGTGATCGAGAAGCCGTCGGCGTTCGCCAAGCGGGCCATCCAGCAGGTCTACCGCACGACCTTTACGAACCACCGCGGTGAGGCCGTCTGTGAGGCCGACTCGTGGTGCTTCAGGACGGAGCGCGACACGGCGCGCGAGCGCGGCAAGTACAAGGACGCCGCGCCGCACCGGTACAGCGAGGACGAGATCAGAACAATCTCCCGCTTCTACCAGAACGAGGAGATCCGCGGAGCCAGGCCCCGGCTGTGGGACGATGTCCACGTGGGCGAGAGCCTGCCGACCGTCTGCAAGGGCCCGCTGACCGTGACGTCGGTCGTGGCGTTCGTCCAGGGGTGGGGCAGCCTCTACGTCCGCGCGCATGGGCTGGCGTTCGATCTCATCGAGCGCCACCCCGCGCTCGGCATCCCCAACGCGTTCGGGGTGCCCGAGCCGCCGGAGCGCGTCCACTGGGACGAGGCGTTCGCGCGGACGGTGGGCGTGCCGGGCGCCTATGACTACGGCCCCGAGCGGGTCGCGTGGCTCGGCCACGTCGCGACCAACTGGATGGGCAATGACGGCGAGCTCAAACGACTCTCGGCCCAGGTCCGCCGCCACAACCTGATCGGGGACGTCAGCTGGTGCCGCGGCGTCGTGACCGGCAAGCGCGAGGAAGACGGCCTGTCGCTGGTGGACGTTGACCTCCTAATCGAAAACCAACACAAGGACATCACCGCCAAGGGTTCCGCCACCGTAGTGCTGCCCCGGAGGAAATCGTAGGTGACGCCCGCCGCGCGAACGCTCGGCGAGTGGGCGGCTCGACTCCGCGCCGAGGACATCCCGGCTGCGGTGCGAAGCAACGCGGCCCTCCGCGTGCTCGACACGATAGGCTGCGCGCTGGCGGGTGTACAGGAGGACCACGCGCC
>JACORX010000053.1 GCA_016179165.1 Candidatus Rokuibacteriota bacterium
CCACGGCCTTGCCCGCGACCAGGTGCGATTCGATCAGCTTCCGCGCGAGAGGCTTCCCTGTCACTACCTTTTGTCCACCGGCACGAACGGTTTTCTGCCGGGGCCCTTGTAGTCGGCGCGGGGGCGGATGAGCCGGTTGTCGTCGTACTGCTCGAGGAGGTTGGCCGTCCAGCCCGCGATGCGGGAGGTCGCGATGACCGGCGTGAAGAGGTCCACGGGGATGCCGATCGAGTAGAAGAGCGGCGCCGAGTAGAAGTCCACGTTGGGGATGAGCTTCTTGGTCGCGCTGACCTTCGTGTGCAGCTTGACCGCGAGGTCGTACCACAGCGCCTGGCCGGTCTCCCGGCAGGCGGCCTCGGCCATGCCCTTCAGGATCGCCGCCCGCGGGTCGCCCGCCGTGTAGACGCGGTGGCCCATGCCCATGAACCGGCGCTTCGCGGCGAATGCCTTGTCCACGAAGCCGTCCACGTTGTCGAGCGTGCCGATCTCGAGCAACGTGTTCATGACGGCCTCGCCCGCGCCGCCGTGAAGCGTGCCCTTGATCGCGCCGACCCCTCCGGCGACGGCGGAGTGCATGTCTGACAGCGTTGCCGCGATCACCCGCGTCGTGAAGGTCGAGGCGTTCAGCTCGTGCTCGGCGTAGAGGATGAGGCTCGCGTCGAAGGCCTTGGTCGTGACGTCACTCGGCTTCTTCCCCGTCAGCATGTAGAGGAAGTTCGCGGCAAGTGTCAAATCCTTCGAAGGCGGAACGGGTTCCTGGCCGTTGCGCACTCGATGGTGGGCGCAGATCGCCGTGGCGAACTGGCTCGTCAGCCGCATCGCCTTGCGGAGGTTGGCCGCGTGCGAGTTGTCTGTCGTGTCCGGATCGTGCATGCCGAGGATGGCGACGGACGCCTGGAGCACGCGCATGGGATCCGTCTGCTTGGGCATGAGCGCGTAGGCCTTGACCAGATCGCCGGGGATCGGCCGCGCCGCCGCCAGCTCCGCCATGAAGCGGTCGAGCTGGCTCCTGGTCGGCAGCTCGCCCATCCAGAGCAGGTACGCCACCTCCTCGAAGGTCGCCTTGCGCGCCAGGTCGTCGATGTCGTAGCCGCGGTAAGCGAGGCGGCCGTTCGTGCCGTCGAGGTCGCAGAGCTCGGTCTCGGCCGCGACCACGCCCTCGAGGCCGCGGATCAGCTGTGTGCCTTCAGTCATGGGCTGGCTCCCCTCAGGACGGGCGCTTGATGCCGAAGGCCGGCAGGACGGTCTCGACGAAGGCCTGAATCGCCTCGAAGTCGTACGGACCTTCGCGGAAGGCCAAGTTCACACGCTGGACACCCACCGCTTGATAGGCCTGGCACAGCTCGAGCGCGTCTTTCGCGGAGCCGCGGAAGAAGCCCTTGCGCTCCGGGTTTTCGCCCCAGTGCGCCTTGAAGATAGCCTCGCCGCGCGCGGTGCCCTTGGCGTCGGCGCCCATGTAGAAGCCGACATTGACGGTGCGTGCGACCTGCTTCGGGTCGCGGCTCTCCTTCGCGCACCAGTCGTCGAGCACCGTATTCTTGGCCTTCCACGTCTGCGGGTCGATATAGGGCGCGTTCCAGCCGTCGGCGTACTTCGCCGCGGTGCGGATCGTGCGCTTCTCGCCCTGGCCGCCGACCCAGATGGGCAGGCGTTTCTGGATCGGCTTGGGATTGCAGCGCGCGTCGTTGAGCTGGAAGTACTGGCCCTTGAAATTCGAGACCGGCTGGTCGAAGAGGGTCCGTAGAATTTGCACCGCCTCCTCGAGGTGGTCCTGGCGGATGCCGATGCGCTCGAAGGGAATGCCGTAGCCTTCGTATTCGTGCTGGTGCCAGCCGGCGCCGATGCCGATCTCGCAGCGGCCGCCGGAGAGGTGGTCGATGGTGCAGATGGCCTTGGCGAGGACGCCAGGGTTTCGGTAGTTGACGCAGATCACGAGCGAGCCCACGCGCACGTGCGTGGTGTCGAGCGCGATGGCCGTCATCGTGCTGATCGCTTCGAAGCAGGGGCCGTTGCCGTCGCGGTAGGGGGACTCCTGGAAGTGGTCGGCGGAGGAGAACCAGTCGAAGCCGTTGGCGTCCGCGAAGCGCCAGAGCTTGCGCATATCGGCCATCGGCCCGCCCACGTGTCCCAGGTGCATCCCGAAGGTCATCGCCATTTTTCGGGCTCCGGTGAGAGTTAGCGCGTTGAGCCGATCGCTCAAGACTTGAAAGACCCGTCGATGCGTACGTCCACGAGATACGGCCCGCCGGAGGCGAGGCCGCGGTGGATGGCGGGCCCGACGTCGGCGGACTTCTCCACGAGCTCACCCGGAACGCCCATCGACTTGGCGAGGCCCACGTAGTCGAGGCGCGGATTGACCAGGTCCATGGCGACGTACTTGTCGTCTTCGGCCGAGAAGCCCTTGAGCGCGAGCGTCCGCTGCTTGAGGATGCGGTACGAGGCGTTGTTGAAGATGACGTAGACCACGGGGATCGAGTCGTGCGCCGCGGTCCAGAGCGACTGGATGGTGTACATCGCGCTGCCGTCGCCGACCAGCGCCACGACGGGACGCCCGGCCTGGGCGAGCTTGATGCCGAGCGCCGCCGGCAGCCCCCAGCCGATGCCGCCGCCGCGGAGGCCGTAGAAGCCCTTCGGGACTTGGCACTTGAGGAGATCGCGCAGGCCGCCGCCAGAGGAGATGCTCTCGTCCACAACGACCGCGTCGTCGGGCACCGCGTCGGCGATCCCGACCACGAGAGAGAGCGGCGTGATGGGCGTGCGCCCGGCTTCGGCCTGGGCGAGCTTGCGCAGATCGGCGATCCTGACCCCGCGGGCCTTGCCGAGCTCGAAGGCGCGCGACTTCGCCGCCTTGACCGCGTCGGGGGAGAGGCGCCGGCGCAGCGCCTCGGCCAGATCCGGCAGTGTCGCCTTGGGGTCGCCCTGGATGGCGACCTCGGCCGGGTAGTTCTTGCCGATCTCCCACGGGTCGAGGTCCAGGTGGATGAGCGGCAGGCCTTCGGGCATGGGCTCGACGTCAGACGGCAGGGAGAGCGTGAACATATCGCCGCCCACGGAGAAGATCAGATCGTGCCTCATGAGGAGATTGCGGATCGGCTGGCCCAGGCGCGGGAAGGCGCCCGCGTAGAGCGGATGCGTGAACGGGAAGGAGCAGGTGGAGGGCACGCACTCGGCGTAGACGGGCGCGCCGAGCAGCTCCGCCACCTCGGCCATCTCGGCGAGGGCATCGCCGTGAGCGACCGCGTCGCCGGAGATCAGGATGGGGCGATGGGCCTTGACGAGGAGGTCGGCCGCGGCCTCGATCGCCGCCTTGTCGCCGCGGATGCGCGGGGCGATGCGCGTGGCTTCGAGGAGGTCGACTTGACGCTCGGCGTTCAGCACGTCCACGGGCAGCGAGAGGAAGACGGGGCCCGTGGGATGCGCCTTGGCGGTCTTGGCCGCGCGGCGCACGGCGCGCGGCAGGTCCTCGAGCCGTGTGATCTCGTAGGACCACTTGACGTAGGGACGCGCGACGGGTGGCAGGTTGGACCACAGGATGGGCTCGGTCAGGTTCATCGCCTGGTCGTGCTGGCCCGCGGTGAGCAGGAGCGGCGAGCCCGCCTTCATGGCGTCGTAGAGCATGCCCATGGCGTTGCCGAGCCCTGGGGACGTATGGACGTTGACGGCGGCGAGCTTGCCGCTGGCCTGGGCGTAGCCGTCGGCCATGGCGATGGCGACCGACTCCTGCAGCGCCAGGATGTAGCGGATGCCGGGCTCACGCGCGAGGCCGTCCATCAACGGCAGCTCGGTCGTGCCGGGATTGCCGAACATGATCTCGACGCCTTCCTGCTTGAGGATCTCGAGGAAGGCCTGCTTGCCGGACGTGAAGGGCATCGGAGACTCCTCTTAAGGGTTACCGTCTCGCCCACGTGCTGCGCGCCGTAGAACGCGCCGGAAGGGGCATTCTACGCCCGCTTCCTTGACTGCGCCAGAGGCGGCCTGTACGCTCGGCGACGATGGCACCGCCCTCCGTATTTCTCGACGCGTGCAGGCGCCGGCCGACCGCGTTCACCCCAATCTGGCTCATGCGCCAGGCAGGGCGCTACATGCCCGAGTACCGCGCCATGCGCGAGCGCCACGGCTTCCTCGAGTTGTGCAAGAACCCGCAGGCCGCGGCCGAGGTGACGCTCCAGCCCGTGGACCGGCTGGGTGTGGACGCGGCGATTCTCTTCGCCGATATCCTGCTGGTCCTCGAGCCGCTCGGCGTCGGGTTGGAGTTCACCAAGGGCGAGGGGCCGCACATCCAGCGCCCCGTGCGGGGCGCCGATGATGTGGCGCGTCTCGGGCGCGTGGACGTGGAGGCGTCCGTGGGCTTCGTCTTCGAGACGGTCAGGCTCGTGCGGAAAGCCTTGGGCGACCGCGTGCCGCTCATCGGCTTCGCCGGCGCGCCCTTCACCCTCGCCTCGTATCTCATCGAGGGCGGCGCCTCCCGCGAGTTCCTCCTGACCAAGCGCTTCATGCGCGCGGAGCGGGACGCGTGGCACGCGATGCTGGAACGGCTCGCCGGCATCACGGCGGATTATCTCAATGGCCAGATCGCCGCGGGCGCTCAGGCCGTGCAGCTCTTCGACTCGTGGGTCGGCGCGCTCTCACCGGCCGACTACCGCGAGTTCGTCCTGCCACACAGCCGCTCCGTCATCCAGCGCCTGACTCCAGGCACACCCGTCATCCACTTCGGAGTGGGCACGGCCACGCTCCTTCCTTCAATGAGGGAGGCGGGGGGCGACGTCATCGGCCTCGACTGGCGGGTCGAGCTGGGCCCGACATGGGAGCGGCTCGGCTACGACGTGGCGGTGCAGGGCAACCTCGATCCCGCCGTGCTCCTATCGAGCACGGACGAGATCCGCCGCGCCGCCAAGGCCATCCTCGACGGCGCCGCGCGGCACCCAGGCCACATCTTCAACCTCGGCCACGGCGTCCACCAGGAAACGCCCGTCGAGAACGTGAAGGCGCTCGTCGACATCGTGCACGAGCTGTCGGCCCGATGAGCAGGATCGATTCGGTCCTGCTGATCGCCTTCGGCGGACCGGAGAAGATCCAGGACATCCGGCCCTTCCTCGAGATCGTGTCGGCGGGGCGCCGCATCCCACCCGAACGCCTCGAGGAGGTCGCGCGGCACTACGAAGCGATCGGCGGTCGCTCGCCGCTCAACGAGCTGACGGTGAGGCAGGCCGAGGGCCTCCGCCAGGAGCTAAAGCGGGACGGCGTGCCGATGCCCGTCTACGTCGGCATGAGGAACTGGCACCCGTTTCTGCACGAGACCCTCGCCGAGATGCGAGAGCGCGGCTGCCGCCGGGCGCTCGGCATCATCCTCTCCTCCTTCCAGACCGAGGCTTCGTGGGAACGCTACGTGGCCGAAGTCGCGACGGCCCGCGAGAAGGTTGGCGCCGGCGCTCCCGAGATCGCCTACGCGCCGCCCTGGGCCGGGCACCCGCGCTTCATCGACGCCATGGTGGCGCGCGCCGACGACGCGCTCGTGGGAGTGCCCGCGCCGAAGCGAGTGGATGCGCGCCTGGTCTTTACCGCCCACAGCGTGCCCGTCGCGATGGCGAGCGGCTCGCCCTATGCGCGCCAGATCGAGTCCGCCGCGCTCGTCATCGCCGGCCGTCTCGGCCACGCGCGCTGGCAGGTCGCATACCAGAGTCGGAGCGGCGCCCCTAGCGATCCATGGCTCGAGCCTGACATCTGCGACGCGCTTCGGGGCATGAAGGGGCAGGGGATCGAGGACGTCGTCGTCGTCCCGATCGGCTTCGTCTGCGACCACGTCGAGGTCCTCTACGATCTGGACGTTCAGGCGCGCGCCGTCGCCGCCGAGGCGGGCCTGCGCTTCCACCGGGCGCAGACCGCAAACGATCACCCCGCGTTCATCGCCATGCTCGCCGATCTCGTCACGCGGGGGCCGCGGTGAAGCTGGCGGTCGTGGGCGGTGGTATCGCGGGACTGGCGGCGGCGCATCGCGCCGTCGAGCTTGCCCGGGAGCGCGGCCAGCGGCTCGATCTGGCGCTCTTCGAGGCCGGTGATCGGCTCGGCGGTACCATCCAGACCGATCGCTACGAGGGCTTCCTCGTCGAGTGCGGCCCCGACTCGTTCCTCTCGGAGAAGCCGTGGGCGCTAGAGCTCATCAAGCGACTCGGCATCGAGGACCGGCTCGTGCGCACCGACGACCGTTTCCGCCGCACCTACGTCGCCTTCCGGGGCCGCCTCCATCCGCTGCCGGACGGCTTCCAGCTCCTGGCGCCGACGCGGCTCGGCCCATTCATCCGCTCGGGTCTCTTCTCCTGGCCCGGCAAGCTCAGGATGGCGATGGATTTGGTGCTGCCCCGCGGCGGCGATCCCGACGAGAGCCTCGGAGCCTTCGTGTCCCGCCGGCTCGGCAAGGAGGCGCTCGAGCGCGTGGCCCAGCCGCTCGTCGC
>JACORX010000306.1 GCA_016179165.1 Candidatus Rokuibacteriota bacterium
ACATTGCGGTATCCCAGGGCCAGGAGGCGGCCGCGCGCCAGGCCGGCAAGCGCTTCGTGCCGTTCGACCGTATAGACCCGGTCGACCACGCGGGACAGCACCCCAGCGGCGTACCCCGAGCCGGTGCCGATCTCGAGCACCCGGTCCTGTGGCTCCGGCTGGATCGCGGCGATCATGAGGGCGACGATATAGGGCTGGGAGATCGTCTGACCTTCCTCGATCGGCAGCGGAGTGTCTTCGTAGGCGAACTCCGCGACGTCCTCTTGCATGAATGCCTCTCGAGGGACAACCCGCATGGCGTCGAGCACTCGATCGTCGCTCACGCCTCGAGCGGCGATCTGATACCGCACCATGTTCTCGCGCAGGACGCTCATGTCAGGCACGGAATCTCCCCCATTCTAAGGCACGGAGAACGGGACGTGAGCCGCCCCCGGATGAACCGGCAGACGGCTCAGCGCTCTCGTGCGTCGTGACTACCCACGCGGGATCCGGCGGCCCACGTTGCCCGCGATGTGGATCTCTGTCGCGGCGTCTACTTCCCCGGCGACCGGCTCAGACCGGTTCCATGCGCAGATGGTCCTCGACGGCGTGGACACCGAGAGTGAAGCGGGCGGCCGAGAACACCGCTTGGCGCTCCGCCCACGAATGAACCGGCCCCCTCAGCGTCACGGTGCCGTCCCGGACATCGACGCGGATCCGCCGGGCCTCGCGTTCGGCACGCCGCTCCAGGGCCTGCTCGATCGCCTTTTGGACGTCCTCGGTCACCGGCTTCGCCGGCGGCACGGTGATCTTGTTCACTACGATCTTCACACCCGTTAGATTGCGGACGGCCCGCTCCGCGTCCTCGCGCTGACTCCAGCGCTCGACCGTGCCTTCAAGCGTGACCCAGCCGTCCGTGACGGTGGACGTGATCTGCTCCTCGGGGACGAACACGTCCCATTCGAGCGTCCGCCGCACCGCCTGAGCGATCTCGGTGTCGGTGCGTGCGAGCCCGCCCGGGACCTTCACCTTGATGTCGTTCGCCACGTCGAGGACGCCCATCACGCGACGGGCCGCCTCCTGGGCCGCCAAGCGCTTTGCCCAGCTCGTCACCGTGCCGGTGAGCGTGACAACGCCGCCGTCCACCTGGACCCCGACCTCCGTCTCATCGACGCGGGAGTCCCACTTGAGCTCCTCGAGCACGTCATGATGGATCTGGGTGTCACTCTTCCTAATTGCCTGTGTCATGGCTGATCTCCTTTCGTTTCCTCGGCGGCGCTCCTCGCGTCGTCACGGTCCCCGTTGCGCGAGGGCCCTGACGACATCGCTCTACGTGAAAGTCCCAGCAACCGGGCCGGCATCGACGACGGCGAGCGGCCCAATGCTCCGGTCGGTCATGAGGCACATCACCTCCTCAGATGAGGCGCGAGCAGGCTACCCCGGACCTGCCGCAGAAGGTTTTGCAGCCGGCCCTCTTCGCCTGAGTCGGTCATCGACAGCTTTGCGTTAG
The DNA here is from genome assembly GCA_016179165.1 of Candidatus Rokuibacteriota bacterium. Lineage (GTDB taxonomy): Bacteria > Methylomirabilota > Methylomirabilia > Rokubacteriales > CSP1-6 > AR37. Next base: position 1,490 of record JACORX010000306.1, read on the forward strand.
CCGGGGTCACCGGCTCAGGGGTGGCGCGGTGGCCGGTCATCTGAAGGCAGTGAATTCGGTAGAAGACCGGCACCAGCGGGCGCTGTGTGCCGTGGAGGATCGTTTTCACGTAAGCGGGCTCCCACCATACGGCGTTCCGTTTCAGCAGTGTGTAGGCGACTGTGCGCGTGCCCTGCCATTCGGGTGTATCGGGCAACTCCTCGTAGCGACCGAAGACAATGACACTCACCCACTGCTCCGGGTTCACCACCTCGTCCACCTCGACGCAGACCAGCGGGTTGGTGCGCATCCACTCGATCTTTTGTCCGACGGTCGAAAAGCTATAGAGGTAACCATTGTTGTCGGCAAAATAGACTGGCACGACGTAGGGTCGGACCCCTTGGGTGCACGCCAATCTACCGAGATGCGTACGAGCCAGCAGATCCAGACTCGCCTGCCTAGTCAGTTCCTGGATCAACACGACGACTCTCCCACGTCTCGACCATTCGGTTCTCTAGTACCGGACGAAACGACGCTCCTTCTCGACGAAGGGCGGGATCGCCTCGACGATGTCGGATCCGGAACCTCCCCTTGCCGCGCGCGACCGCCCTGGTCGGCTCTCTTCAAGTGCATTCCGGTTGCCATCGGGCGTTGCGGGCGAGACGGGATCGTTCCGCGGATTTACCCGTCTCGAAACGGCTCCACGCCCGGCTCCGATGGGACAGGGATGACCCAGTGAGGCGGCACCTCCCGGCCGCCGTTCTGGGCCGCCGCGTGGAACGCTCCGTGCTCGCCGCGTTTCGGCCCGCGGACCCCGTCCGCGCTGTTCAGGGCGGATGCAGCCCATCGCCACGATTGAGGACCCGGCCGTCATGTAAGGGATCCTCGCCCACCTCGGGCTCCCAGGCACGCGGGACGGCCCGCAGCCTCCCTTGTCCATGACTGAGGCAGGAGCCGAGCAGGAGGCACTCCCCACAGCTCTCGCCCCCCTGCGTCGAGGCGCCGATTTGACGGCTCCGACGCGATCTGACAGGATCCGCCCGAGATGTGTCGGGGAATGTTGGAGACCGAACACCGGAGGAAAAGCATGACGACGATCCGCCACATCGGTGTGCTGACCGGAGGCGGGGACTGCCCGGGGATGAACGCGGCGCTCCGCGCCCTCGTCAAGGCCGCCACGCACCGACACGGGATCCGCGTGAGCGGATTCCTCGACGGCTTCGCCGGCCTTCTCGACGACGCCTCCCGGCCCCTGGGCTTCGACGACGTCAGCGGCATTCTCACCCAGGGCGGGACCATCCTCGGCGCCTCGAACCGCCACGATCCCTTCCGCGTGCCGGTGCCCGGGCCCGGCGGCCCAACGTACCGGGACCGCTCGGATGCCGTGCTCGCCACCCTCGCCCGCCACGAGGTCGACGCCCTCGTCGCCATCGGCGGCGACGGCACCCTACGCATCGCCCGGCAGCTCGGTGCCAGGGGCGTGCCCGTCGTGGGCGTGCCCAAGACCATCGACAACGACGTGGGCGGGACCGAGGTGAGCGTGGGCTTCGACTCGGCGCGCTCCATCGCTACCGACGCCGTGGACCGGCTCCACTCGACGGCGGCATCCCACCACCGGATCATGGTCGTGGAAGTGATGGGGCGGCACGCGGGCTGGATCGCGCTCGAGGCTGGAGTCGCCGGCGGCGGGGACGTGATCCTCATCCCGGAGATCCGCTGGAGCTACGAGGCCGTCGCCCGCGACATCGGGGAGCGCACGGCGCGAGGCCGCCGCTTCTCGATCGTCGTGATCGCCGAGGGCGCCCCCCGCCCCGACGGCGGGACGGTGGTCCGCGAGATCGTCGCGGGCAGCCCCGAGCCGGTGCGCCTGGGGGGCGTGGGCGCGGTGCTCGCGCAGGCCCTGGGCGCGATACTGCCCTTCGAAACGCGCTACGTGGTGCTCGGGCACGTGCAGCGCGGTGGCGCGCCCACGCCTTCCGATCGCATCCTGGCCACCCGCTTCGGCGCGGCCGCGGTCGACGCGGTGATGGAGGGGGCATGGGGCGCCATGGTGGCGCTCCGGGGCGACCGCATCGTGCGCGTGCCCATCGCCGATGCGGTGGCCGAGCCGAAGGTCGTCGACCCGGAGGGCGAGTTGGTGGCGGCGGCCCGGGCCATCAAGACGAGCTTCGGAGACGGCGTCTCGTCGACTTGAAGCCCTCGAACACCACGATCGGGCCGGCGCCCGCGAGCAGACAGATCCCCAGGTCGTCTGGATGCAGGAAGGAGAAGCGGAAGAGGTCCCGGATCACCGGCGCAGCGAGCGCCGGTCCGGTTCGGCGGGGGTCAGCGCCGTGGGATCACGCCCGGGGCCGGCGCCGGAGGTAGACGAACCAGTAGACGGCGCCCACGAGCAGCGTCCCACCGATCACGTTGCCGATGGTGACGGGGAGCAGGTTGCGAAGAACGAACCCACTCCAGCTCAAGGCCTGCGCGCTGAGCCCGAGGTCGCGGCCCGTGACGAAGCCGGGATCGAGCGCCGCGATGAACAAGCCCAGCGGGACGAAGTACATGTTCGCAACCGAGTGCTCGAACCCGGCGGCGACGAAGGCGCTGATCGGAAAGACGATGGCCAGGATCCGATCGGTGGTCGTCCTCGCGCTGTAGCTGAGCCACACGGCGAGGCAGACGAGGGCATTGCAGAGGATCCCGAGCGCCACAGCCTGCCCGAAGCCGAGCTCGAGCTTGGCGTGAGCGATGCCGAAGGCGGTAATGCCGAAGGCGCCGTCCCCGAAGCGCTGGGTCCCACCGAGACAGACCAGCATCGCCGTCGCCGCGGCCCCAACGAAATTGCCCGCGTACACGATGGCCCAGCTCCGCAGCAGCGCTCGTGTCGTCACGCGACCGCTCGCCCATGCCATGGCGATCAGGTTATTGCCGGTGAAGAGCTCCGCCCCGCCGACGATGACGAGGATCAGCCCGAGGCTGAACGCCACCCCCGCCAGCACCCGCGTCGGCCCCCAGGGCGCCGCGCCGGAGCCCGCCAGGGCGGTCGTGGCGAATACGCCCCCGAGCGCGACGAAGGCGCCGGCCAGCACCGCGAGGACGAACTGGCCGAAGGCGTCCATCGAGGCTTTCTTCACCCCGATCTCCTCCGCCTGCTTGGCCATCTCCGGGGGAAGCAGGGCATCCAGCCGCGGCGTCGCTTTGCTCCCGCTCTCCGCCATCACAAGCTCTCAGCCCAGGGCCCGGGCGGGCTCCTTGTCCTTCTCTTCTTCCGCCTCGGTGAGCGTCGCCTCGGTCAGCAGCAGGAGGCTCGCGGCCGAGACCGCGTTCTCGAGCGCGATGCGGACGACCTTGGTCGGATCGATGATGCCCGCCTCCACGAGGTCGACGTACTGCTTCCGGGCGGCGTCGAAGCCCATGCTGCCCTTGCCCTCGCGCATCCGGTTGACCACGACACCGCCGTCCACCGCCGAGTTCTCAGCGATCTGGCGCGTCGGCGCCTCGAGCGCCCGCCTGAGGATCTGGAGCCCCGTGCGCTCGTCGCCCTCGCACTGCCCCTCCTCGCGCTCCGCGGCGTCGATGGCCCGCAGGAGCGCGAGCCCGCCGCCCGGCACGATGCCCTCCGCCACGGCCGCCTTCGTCGCGCTGATGGCGTCATCCAGCGCCTCCTTGCGGCTCTTCATCTCGGACTCCGAAGGCGCGCCCACGCGGATGACCGCCACCCCGCCCGCCAGCTTCGCCAGGCGCTCCTCGAGCTTCTCGCGGTCGTAGTCGCTGGTGGACTTCTCAATCTGCTGGCGGACCTGCTGTGTCCTTCCCTCGATCGCGGCCTTGTCGCCGGCGCCGCCGATGATCGTCGTCGCCTCCTTGTCCACCACGATGCGCTTGGCGCGGCCAAGATGCCGGGGCTCGACGCTCTCGAGCTTGATGCCCAGCTCCTCGCTGATCACAGTGCCCCCGGTGAGGACCGCGATGTCCTCCAGCATCTCCTTGCGGCGGTCGCCGTAGCCCGGCGCCTTCACGGCCACGCAGCGCAGCGCGCCCCGGAGCTTGTTGACCACGAGGGTCGCCAGCGCGTCGCCCTCGACGTCCTCGGCGAAGATCAGGATCGGCTCGCCCGTCCGGGCCACCTGCTCGAGGAGCGGCAGCAGGTCCTTCATGACCGTCAGCTTGCGGTCGGTGAGCAGGACCAGCGCGTCCTCCAGCGCCGTCGCCAGCTTCTCGGGGTCGGTGATGAAGTACGGCGACAGATAGCCGCGATCGAACTGCAAGCCCTCGACCACCTCCAGCTGGGTCTCGGTCGTCTTGGACTCCTCCACCGAGATCACGCCCTCGTTGCCGACCTTCTCCATGGCCTCCGCCACCAGCTCGCCGATGGTCGCGTCGTTGTGGGCGGAGATGGTCGCCACCTGCGCCTTCTCCAGCCGGCTGAGCACGGGCCGCGACAGCGCCCGCAGCGCGACTACCGCCACCCGTGCCCCCCGGTCGAGACCGTGCTTGAGGTCGATGGCGCTGGCGCCGGCCACGACGTTGCGAACCCCGTCGGCGAAGATGGCGTGGGCGAGCAGGGTGGCGGTGCTGGTGCCGTCGCCGACGGCGTCACCCGTGCGCTCGGCCGCCTGGCGCATCATCTGGGCCCCCAGGTTCTCGACGGGGTCCTTGAGCTCCATCTCCTTGGCGATGGTGACGCCGTCGTTGCAGACGACGGGCGGCCCGAACGCCTTCTGGATCAGCACGCACCTCGACTTGGGACCGAGCGTGACCCGCACGGCGTCGGCCAGGGCGGTGGCCCCGCGCAGCACCTTCTCGCGGGCGTCGGAGCGGAAGAGCACCTGCTTGTGGGGCATGGCCGGTCCTCCCCACGAGGCCTTGGGCAGGCGGACGGTGAGGACGGGGCAGGCCGCCAGCCGCACCACGCGCTCGGCCACGCTGCCGACCAGGACGCGATTGAGGCCGGTTCGTCCCTCGGTGCCCATCACGATCATGTCGGCCTTCTCGGCTTCGGCCCGGCGCAGGATCTCCGAGGCCGGCACCCCCTCGTCCACCACGACGCGGGCGGCGACGCCGGTGGCCCGGATGGCCGCCGCCCGCTCGCCGAGCCGCTGCTCGGCCCACGTCCGCTGGCCGCGATAGAACTCCACGACGTCGGCCATGCCGATGACGCTCTCGCCGTAGAGCATCGGCTGGCCGGCGACGTGCAGCAGGATGACTTCTCCGCCGAGCGCCCGGGCCAGCTCCACGGCCTTGGCCTCGGCGTTCACCGCGGATTCGGAGAAGTCGGTCGGATGAAGAATCTTCATGGTGGGCCTCCTGGCGGTGGCGCCCCGCCGAGGGCCCGGCGGACCGTCTCCACCTGCGTCGCCAGTGACTGCGTGGTGTCGACCCGGGCGTGCTCGGCCGGATCCACCTCGACGACGGCCTCGAACTCCGCGCGGAGCCGGTCGAAGAGGTCTTCGGTCGCGTCCGAGACCGACGGCGCGCTGGCTCGCCGCCGCAGCCGGTCGCGCAGCGTCGCCTCGTCGGCGGTGACCTCGACGAAGCGGAACGGCCGCCGGTGGCGGGTGGCCAGCTCGCGAGCCCGGCCCCGCAGCGCCCGGCTGCCGAACGTCGCGTCGAGGACGACGCCGCGGCCGGAGCCGAGCACCACGT
>JACORX010000328.1 GCA_016179165.1 Candidatus Rokuibacteriota bacterium
ATCATGGAGATCCTGGTGGGCGCGGCCAAGCGGATCGGCCTGCGGGCCATCATCCAGGTCGAGCACGATATGGACATCGTCTTCGGTTACTCGGACCGCATCATCGCGCTCCACCAGGGCAAGGTGCTGGCCGACGCCACGCCGGCCGAGATCGAGGCCGATGCCCGCGTGGTGGACATGGTCGTCGGCCGGCGGCGCGCCCCTCACCCTGCCCTCTCCCCAGAGGGGAGAGGGTATTCAGGTTCCCTCTCCCTCCGAGGGAGTGGGCCGGGGTGAGGGTGTTCGGGCTCCCTCTCCCTGCCAGGGAGAGGGCCGGGGTGAGGGTCCCCCTTCCGAACACGTCCGGGTTGTGCTGGCCGAGCGTGGGCGCGGGACGGCGAATCCGCCATGGGGTCTTGGAGAAGCGCCAGGGCGGGCCGGGATAGGTCAGCGGGCCCGTATGCTCACGGTCCACCGTCACCCAGAAGTCGCGCGCGCCGAGCTGAGGACAGGCCCGGACCTCAGCCGTGTTCCGCACCATGGCGAACGGGATGGCGAGCCGCCGGCACATCTCCTGGAGGTCGGCGCTCGTGCGTTCTCCCAGCAGCGGCGCCAGCAGCGCGTCGCCCTCGTCCGGGTAGAGGCGTCCGAGGGCCGCGCGGTCGCGGTAGCGCGGCTCCGCCGACCAGGCCGGCGCGCCGAGGGCGTCGATGAATTTCTTCCACGGCTGCCCGGAGCGCGTGATCATGCAGAGGTAACCGTCTCGCGTGGGCAGGATGGTGTAAGGATAAAAGCCGCCGGAACCGGACGCCCGATGTCCGGCCCGCTCCCACGCGAGCCCCGTCGCGGTGTAGAGCGGCGATGTGATGCCGCCGAAGAAAGCCATCACGTCGGCAGCCGCCACGTCCACGTGCTGCCCCCTGCCCGACGCGCGACGCTCGATCAGCCCGAGCACGACACCGGCGGCGGCGTTGATTCCCGCCTGGAAATCCGGTTGCGAGCATGGTAGTGCAAGCGGCGGTCGTCCGGGCTCGCCGATGACGATGCTCGCGGCGCCGGCGGCCCCCGCCTGGAGCGCGTGGCCACGGAAGTGCTTCCAGGGTCCGGAGTGGCCGAAGGTCGTGACCGAGGCGTGGACGAGACGGGGAAAGCGCTCGGCGGTGTCGGCTGGGGAGAGCCCCACGGCCTGCGCGTCATCCGGCTGAAGATCCTCGACGAGCGCGTCGGCGGTGGCGAGGAGGACGTCAAGGCGCTCCCGGTCGCCCGCGCGCGTCAGATCGAGAGTCACCCCCAGCTTGTTGGCGTTGAGCAGGCAGAAGAGCCCGCTCTTCTCCAGGTGCGGGATGTCTTTCGGAAACGGCCCGTGACGGCGCGAGGGATCGCCGTCCAGCGGCTCGACCTTGATGACCGTGGCGCCGAGATCGCCCAGAGAGCGCGCCGCGTAAGGTGCCCCGACGAAACCGCCGATCTCGACGACGACGATGCCGTCGAGCGCGCCCTTCGCTTCAGCCAAGCCGACAGAGAGCCAGGAGCGGGCCCAGGTCCCGGGCGCGCTCCATGCCGAGCACGGCGTCCTCGATCGCGGCCACGCGGGGCGGCGGCAAGAGGCGCGCGGCGTTGTCGCGGAACTTTGCGATGACCTCGTCGGGCGCGATGGGGCGGTCGGCGCCGCCGCGCTGGCTCTCCTCGCGCGCCTCGAGCACCCGGCCATCCGCGAGCCGCACCCTCACCCAGCCCGGGAAGGTCCTCGGGTAGGCCGAGACGGGGTCCACCGTGTACCGCACTCGAGCGGCCAGCGCGAGCACGCGCGGCTCGCGGATGCTCTCCCCGGTGAACGCGCCGATCCCCACGCGGTCCCCGCACAGGGCCGCCGCGACGCAGAACGCGAGGCTGAACTTGGCGTCGTAGGGCGTCCGCGGCCGGAGCTTTGCCGCCACGGGCTCGCAGACGATGGGCACTTCCCCCGCCGGCACGAGGCACTCGACTTCCGCCACCTGCTCCGCACGGAGACCTTCTGTCCGCTTGAGGCGCGCCACGGCGTCGAGATAGGCGTGGTTGAGATGGCAACACGGATAGAGCTTGAACGAGCTCCGCACTGTCTCCCACTCATCTCCCAGATTCTTTACGTGTTTTTCGATATCCGGCGCGTCACCAAGCGCGGCACGGTAGAAGCCGAGGCGTCCCTCGAGAGCGGTCGCCGGTCCGGTGAAGCCCTCGCCCGCAAGCGCCGCCGCCTGTATCCCCGACTGCGCCGCCCATCCGGGGTGCAGCCGCTTGACCCACGAGCCGTCTTCGAGGAACTCCATCACGCCCGAGGCCATGCTCGCCGCGATGCCGAGGGCCGCGGTCAGACGGTCGGCGTCGAGGCCCAGGGACTTCCCGGCGGCGAGCGCGGCCCCGAACGCGCCGCAGACCGCCGTGGCGTGCCCGCCGCGCGAACGCTCGGCGAGTGGGCGGCTCGACTCCGCGCCGAGGACATCCCGGCTGCGGTGCGAAGCAACGCGGCCCTCCGCGTGCTCGACACGATAGGCTGCGCGCTGGCGGGTGTACAGGAGGACCACGCGCC
>JACORX010000319.1 GCA_016179165.1 Candidatus Rokuibacteriota bacterium
CTCATGAAGCTCGTGGAGGTCGTGCAGTCCATTCTGACCGACCCCGCGACGGTCGCGGCCGCCTACGAGTGGGTGCAGGCCGTCGGCAAGGTGCCGGTCAAGACCAAGGACTCGACGGCCTTCATCGTGAACCGACTGCTCGTGCCCTACCTTCTCGACGCCATCCGCGTCTACGAGGGTGGGCTTGCCACGCTCGAGGACATCGACCAGGCGATGAAGCTCGGCTGCGGATACCCGATGGGGCCGTTCACCCTGCTGGACCTGGTCGGGCTGGACACGACCATGTTCGTCGCCGAGGTGATGTTCGAGGAGTTCCGCGAGCCCCGGTACGCGCCCCCGCCCCTCCTCAAGCGCATGGTGATGGCGGGCAGGCTCGGGCGCAAGACGGGGCGCGGCTTCTACGACTACAGCCAAAAATAGCCGACTGACGCCACCGGGCAACGCCCTGGGGCTCATGGACCTGCACCTCCCCGCAGCCTTCTCGCTAAGCAAGCCTACCTCGGGCTCGAACAGGCCGCCGCCCGCAGGGGGGCGGGGCGGGAACCCGACCCCGCCGCGAAAGTTGCCCTCGTGGGCCGATCTGCATATGCTGATCTGACCGGGTCCGAGGAGGCCCGGCGCCCTTCATGCGCTCCTCGACACGGGATCTGCTCTTCGGAGTCGCGCTCGGCGCGCTGGCGCTCTCCGCGCTGGGAGCGGGCGGCGTCGCCGTCGCGCTCCGCCAGCTCTCGCTCGCGCAAGAGCAGGTGGTGGCGCGCGCCCAAGAGTCCGCGGCCGCGCTCGTGGCCGATACGCATGCCGCGCTGCACCGCGAGGCGCGGTTGCTCGCGCGAGACCCAGCCCTCGTGGCCGGCGTGGCCAAGGGCGACTGGGCGACCGTGGCCCGAGGCGTCTCGCCGCGTCTCGCGGCCGTCACCCTCGAGCGGGTTGCCGATTTCGTCTCGGTCCTCGACCCCTCGGGGATCGCGCTCCTCCGGGTGCCCGCGCCGCCGCCAACGCCCATTCCCGACCCCGCGGCCATCAGCGCATCACCGCCTGGGCTGACGGTTCTCGACGGCCATCCCTATGTCGCCGCCGCAGTCCCCGTGGTGGGCCCGGCGGCGGGGAGTGCGGGGGCGGTCCGGCCCGCGGGTTTCGTGGTCATCGCCCGCCGGCTCGAGAACGTGGCGCCGCCGGCCGCGGAAGATTCTGCGCGGTCCGGCATGCTGTTCCTCGTCAATGGCCGTCCGCTCTTCTCGTCCCCCCAGCGTCCGCCGACGGCGGACTGGAGCGGAGCGACGATGGCCGGCAAGGTCAGCCTCGGCGGTGGGCGGGATTTCCTTGTCCGCCCCGCGGGCCAGGTCGCCGTCTCAGGGCCGGGGCGGCTCTGGCTGCTCGTCGCCGACGACGGCGAGGGCCGGCGCCGCGCTCTCGTGGGCTGGCTGATGGGGCTGGGGTTGTGCGCGCTGGCCGGCACCGGGGCGTCGTTCCTGCTCCGCCGCGAGCCGGCAGCGTCGCGCCGGGGGGCGGCCGAAGCGGTAGCCGAGCCGGAGTCCTCCGATCCCGAGGTCGAGCTGGCCAGGCGCAACCGCGAGCTCGAAGCCTTCAACGCCGTGGCGCTCAGAATGGACCGCTCGGCCGACGTCGTCGCCACGGCCGGGGAGATGCTCGACGTTGTCCTCGCGCTGGCGAAGATGGAGGTGGGCGGCGTGCACCAGCTCGATCCGACCGAGGGCACCCTGACGCTGATCGCCCAGCGCGGTCTCACGCCCGAGGTCGCGGCCCATGTCCGCGTGAGGCCGGTCGACGGCTCCTATGTCGGCGACGCGGCACGCACGGGGCGGGCGATCGTGACCCACCTCGACCCGTCGTCGCTCACCGATCCCTGGCTCACCCAGCTCGCCCTCCCCATTCCCGTCGAGGGGCGGACGTGGGCCGTGATGTCGCTGATCTCGCAGGAGCAGCGCGAGTTCCTGCCCGAGGCGGTCAAGGTCCTCGAGGCCATCGCCCACCAGATCGGCCGGGTTGTCGAGCGCGCGCTCCTCCTGGCCCAGATGGAGGAGCAGAGCCGGCGGCTCGAGACGCTGGCGCGAATCGGCCACAGCCTCACGGCCGCCCGCTCGCTCGAGGACGTGCTGGCCGTGATCGTGGGCGCGGCGCGCGGGCTCGTGTCCGACGGCGCGGCCCGGCTCGCCATCGCCGAGGGTGACCGACTCCGCTTCTGCGCCGAGGTGGGCCTGCTCGAACGCCTGCCGATGGCGCGGCCCGGCAGCCTCGCCTTCGGCGAAGGCGTCACGGGCCGGGTCGCCGTCAGCCACCAGGCCGTCGTCGTCCACCGGATCGAGGCGTCGCTCGAGGTCGCGGACCTCCCGTGGCTCAGGGCCGAGGGTTTCGTCTCGCTCGCCTCCATCCCGCTCCTCGTGCGCGAGCGACTGGTGGGCGTCCTCAACGTCTTCACCCGCACTGAGCATGCTTTCGTCGCGGCCGATATGGACCTCCTGCTCTCCTTTGCCAGCCACGCCGCCATCGCCATCGACAACGCCCAGCTCTTCACCGAGGCTCAGCAGAGCGCGGCGCGCTATCGGGTGCTGTTCGAGGTCAGCGGGGCGCTGGCGTCCTCGCTCGAGCTCGACCATATCCTCGACATCATCGTCGAGGGCTGCCAGGGTCTCACGGGCGCGGCGGCGGTCGCGATCTTCCGCGCCGAGCCTGACACCGGCCTGTTGACCTATGCGCGGGCCACGGGTGTCTCGAGCGAGTTCGTCCGCGACCTGCGCCTGCGGGTGGGCGAAGGTACCGCCGGCCGCGCCTTTCGGGAGAGGAGCCCCGTCTGGACCGAGGACGTCCTCAACGACCCCGCGATCCTGCTCTCGGCGGACACGCGGATCCTGGTCGAGCGCGAGGGCTACCGGGGCGTGCTCTCCGTCCCTATCTTCATCAAGGGCGAGCCCTACGGGGGCCTGACCGTGTACTGGTGGCAGCCGCACCAGGCTTCCGCGGCGGAGATCGAAGTGATGACGGCGCTGGGCGGCCAGGCGGCCGTTGCCATCGAGAACGCCCGGCTCTTCTCTGACGAGCGGAGCGGTCGCGCGTCTCTCTCGGCGCTCCTCGAGGTGAACAAGAAGATCGGCCTGCTCTCGCCCACCGACGCGCTGCTGACGGGCGTGGCGGAGGAGGCCATGCGGCTGCTCGACGTGGACAACGCGGGCTTCCGGCTCGTCGAGGGCGACGAGCTGGTCGTGGTGGGGCTGGCGGGTACCGCGCCCTCGACCATGCTCCGCCCGCGCATCAAGGTGGGCGAGAGTCTCTCCGGCCAGGTGGTCGCCCAGGGTCGGGCCGTGGTCGGCCACCTGGACGCTCTGCCCGGCCTCCTGCCGGAGCACCTGGCCGCCGACCGCCGGCTGGGCTACACGCACTACATGGGGCTGCCGCTGCGCGTGGGCGAGCGCATCATCGGGGCGCTCACGTTTCGCGCGCGCCGGGCCTTCAGCCGCCGCGACCAGGAGGTCGCCGAGGCCTTCGCCGGGCAGGCCGCGGTCGCCATCGAGCACGCGAGGCTCTACCGCGAGGCGGCGAAGCAGGCCGAGCGGATGCGGGGGCTGGCGGAGATGGGCCGGGCGCTCGTTTCCACCTTCGATGCCGAGCGGATCCTGAGCCTGGTCACGGTCCAGACGAGGGAGACGCTGGGAGTTCCCGTGGTCGCGGTGCACCTGTACGATCCCGACGTGGGCCTGCTCCGGTTCGCGCGCCACTCGGACGCGCCCGACACCTTCACCGGTGCACTGTTGGTCGAGCCGGGCGAGGCCGTCTCCGGGCGCGCCTTCGTCGAACGGAGGCCGGTGTGGACGTCCGACATCGTCAACGACCCGGAGATCAGGCTCCGCCCGGAGACCCGGGAGCGGATCCTGGCCCACGGTTGGCGCGCCGCCCTCGCGCTGCCCCTCATGCGCGAGGAGCCCTTCGGCGCGCTGACGGTCTACCAGGAGACAGGACACCGCTTCAGCCAGGAGGAGATCGGATTCGTCTCCACCGTGGCGAGCCAGCTGGCGGTCGCGCTCGACAACGCCCGGCTCTTCGAGGCTGCCGAGGTGCGGGCGGGTCGGTTGCGTTCGCTCGCGCGCCTCAACCAGCTCGTGTCCTCCTCCCTCGACACGAACGAGGTGCTGGGAGGCATCGCGCAGGCCGCGGCCGCCCTCATGGGCGTGCCCGTGGTCTCCGTGTGGGTCGCCGAGCCTGAGAGCGAGACGCTGCGCCTACGCGCGTTCTCGGACGAGCCGATGGGGGCGACGTTCCCGCTTCGGACCATCGCCTTCGGCCGGGGCCCGATCGGGGTGGTGGCCGTGCAGCGCCAGCCCCTGTCCATCCCCGACGCGGTGGCCGACGGCTGGCTGGTCGCTGAGTCGTGGTGGCGGGCGCACGGGCTGACGAGCTTTCTCGGCGTGCCCATCCTCCTCCAAGATTCGCTCCTGGGTGTCCTGGCGCTGAACGGGCGCGCGCCGCTCCGGCTCGGCCCCGACGAGCTCGAGCTGATCGATGGCTTCGTCGCCCAGGCCGCCGTGGCCATCCGCAACGCCGGTCTGTACGCCCAGACCACCCAGCGCCTCGATCAGACGCGCTCGCTCCTCGATGTGACCGAGATCCTCAACTCGTCCCTCGATCCGCGCCGCTTGCTCAAGCAGGTGGCGCAGCGGATCGCCCAGGTCTGCGGCGTGGACCGCTGCAGCTTCGAGCGCTTGGAAGGGGACCGCGTCGTGCCGCTCATGTCGCAGTTCGCTGATGGGCGGACGGAACAGCGGCTGTGGACCGCTTTCAAAACGATGTTGGACGAGCCCCTGCGCGAGGTCCCGATCCACGCTCAGGCCATCGGGACGCGCCGGCCGGTCATCGTCGCCGACGCCTCGGACACCGACCTGATTCCGCGGGCGTGGGTCGACGCGTTCCACATCAAGTCCTGCATGGTCGTGCCGCTCATCCGGCAGGACGAGGTCATCGGCGTGATGATGCTCGACTACGTGGAGCGCGCCACCCCGTTCGAGCCGTGGCAGCAGGACCTCGGGATGGCCATCGGCAACCAGGTGGCGCTCACGCTCGAGAACCAGCGCCTGTACGGGCTCGTCCAGGAGCGGCTGCGGGAAGCGACGACGCTCCTGGCCGTCGGCCAGGCGCTCTCGGAGCCCGGGGGGGCAGGCGAGGCCCTGCGCCGCGTGGCCGCCGAGGTCGGCCGCACGCTCGGCGCCGACATGGTCGGCGTCTACACCCTGTCGACCGACAAGAGCGCGCTGGTCCCGGCGGCGGGCTGGCACGTGCCCAAGGCCTTCGTGGAGTTCTTCCTCGCGCACCCGTTCGTGCTCGAGCGCATGCCCACTCTCAGTCAGCTGTGGCGCGAGGGGCGGGGGGCCTGGTCGGCGGACGTGAAAAACGATCCCCGCATCGACCAGCAGCTCTTCGAGGGCTTCGACTCTCACTCCGTCCTCTTCGCGCCCTCCCTGGCGGGCGGCGAGCCTGTTGGCGGCGTGTTCCTCGTCTGGTGGCAGGTGGGGCGTTCCTTCCCGCCGCAGGAGGTGCGCCTGATCGAAGGCGTGGCCTCCCAGGTCGGGCTGTTCCTGGAGAACGCCGATCTCACGCGCCAGACGCGGCTTCGGCTCGAGGAGAGCGAGGCGCTGCTCTCCGAGCTATCGGTGCTCCACGACCTCTCCCGCGCAGTCACGGGCCAGCTGCGCCAGGAAGACGTGGTCGAGGCCATCCACCGCCAGGTGGCGCGCCTCCTCGACACCGGCAACATGGTCCTGGCCGTCGTGGACGAGGCCACCGCGGAGATGGTGCCGCTCCTGCGGACGCAGGACGGCGTCCGCGACGTCGAGCCGCCGCGGCGCTCCATCCACACCCGCATCGGGCTCATGGCCAGCGTCGCGACGTCGGGCCGGGCCGTCCGGACGGACGACTACGTCGGGGAATGCGCCCGCCGCGGCATGGAGCCCGCGGATGCCAACCACATTGTGCCGCACTGGATCGGGGTGCCCATGTTGGCCGGCTCCCAGGTGGTCGGCGTGCTGGCGCTACGCAGCGGCGACCGGCCGTTTTCCGAGGCCGACGAGCGCGTGCTCACCAACATCGCGGGCCTGGCGGCGCTGGCGCTTCGCAGCGCGCGGCTCTACCAGGACCGCACCCGCGCCTACGAGGACCTCGCGAAGGCCCAGGATCAGCTGGTGCGCAGCGAGAAGCTCCGCGCGCTGGGCGAGATGGCCTCGGGCGTGGCCCACGACTTCAACAACCTCCTCGCCGCCATCCTGGGGCGCGCCCAGCTGCTCCTGCAGCGCGTCGCGGACCCGACGACGCGCGCGTGGCTTCAGATCATCGAGCGCTCGGCGATAGACGGCGCGAAAACGGTGCGGCGGCTCCAGGAGTTCACGCGCATCCGGCGCGACCAGCCTGCCGTCTCGGTGGACCTCAATCAGATCGTCCGCGAGGCGCTCGAGCTGACCGAATCCTCCTGGCGCCTCGATCCGCCGCGGCGCGGGATCGCCATTGGAGCGGTGACAGAGCTGGCATCCGACCTGCCGACGACGCTCGGCGACCCCGCCGAGCTGCGAGAGGTGATGACCAACCTGATCCTCAACGCGGCCGACGCCATGCCGCGCGGCGGCACGCTCACGGTCTCGACGGCGCGCCGGGGCGAGTCGATCGAGCTCCGCGTCGTCGACACGGGTATCGGTATCCCCGAGGCCGTCCGGGGCAAGATCTTCGACCCGTTCTTCACGACCAAGGGGCCCAAGGGGACGGGGCTCGGGCTGTCCATGACCTACGGCATTCTCTCGCGGCACGGCGCGACCATCACCGTGGACAGCCAGGAGGGGCAGGGAACGGCGTTCACCCTGCTCTTCCCCGTCGGCGCCGCGCCGCGGGCGCCGGTCCCCGATGCCGGCGCGCCCGGGCCCGTGGTGCCGCTGCGCTGCCTCGTGGTCGACGATGAGGAGTCCGTGGCGGACTTGGTCGCCGACTTGCTCCGCTCGGCCGGGCACACGGTCGGGGTCGCGCACAGCGGCTCCGAGGGGCTCTCGCGCGTCAGGAGTGAGCCGCTCGACCTGGTCTTCAGCGATCTGAGCATGCCCGGGATGACGGGCTGGGAGCTCGCCCGCGCCGTGCGCGACGAGGTGCCGGGGCTACCTGTGATCCTGGTCACCGGCTTCGCGGTCGAGGTCTCGCCGGAGGAGCTCCAGCAGAACGGCGTGCATTCGGTGCTCGCCAAGCCGATCAACCTCGGCGAGGTGCTCAATGCCGCTGCCGCGATCCGGCCGCGCGGGGAGCAGGGAGGCGAACGGCCGTGACCAGTCCGATCATCACCGAGGCCGTGCGCGTTCTCGTCGACCGCAAGGATCTCTCGCGCATCGAGGCCGCGGCGGCCATGGAGGCCATCATGTCGGGCGCGGCGACGAACGCCCAGATCGCCGCGTTCCTCACCGCGCTCCGGATGAAGGGTGAGACGGTGGAGGAGCTGATCGGCTTCGCCCAGGTGATGCGCCAGAAGGCGGTCAAGGTCCGAACTCGCGCGGGCGAGGTCGTGGCGGCGACGGGGACGGACCGCGAGATGCTGATCGACACCGCGGGCACGGGCGGCGACGCATCCGGGACGTTTAACGTGTCCACCGCCACCGCGTTTGTCGTGGCCGGGGCCGGGCTCAAGGTCGCCAAGCACGGCAACCGCTCGGTCTCCTCGCTCTGCGGGTCGGCCGACGTGGTCGAGACGCTCGGTATCAACATCGAGCTGCCGCCGGCAAAGGTCGGCCGCTGCGTGGATGAGATCGGGATCGGCTTTCTCTACGCGCCGCTCCTGCACACGGCCATGAAGCACGTCATGGCGGCGCGCCGCGAGATGGGGATTCGCACCGTCTTCAACATGCTGGGGCCGCTGACCAACCCCGCCGGCGCCAACGCCCAGGTCATCGGGGTGTACTCGCAGGCTCTGGCTGAGCCGCTGGCCAGGGTCCTCGCTGAGCTCGGGACGCTCAGAGCCTTCGTCGTCCACGGCGCCGACGGGCTCGACGAGATCTCCAACACCGGCCCGAGTCACATCTCCGAAGTCCACGAGGGAGTGGTCCGGAGCTCGACCGTTCGTCCCGAGGATTTCGGGCTGTCGCGGGCCTCGATCCACGACCTGCGCGGCGGCGATCGCGCGGAGAACGCCCTGATCATCCGCCGGGTGCTGGCGGGCGAATCCGGCCCGCGCCGCGACATCGTGCTGATGAACGCGGCGGCTGCTCTCGTGGTGGGCGGCAAGGCGCGCGATTTCAAGGACGGCGTGGCGCTGGCCGCGCAGTCCATAGACTCGGGAGCGGCTGCTGCCAAGCTGGCTGGACTGATCGCCCTCTCGCAGCGCCTGGCCGACGAATAGCGCCCTTTCGGGCGCCCCTTGACCAGCGTCCGGGCCCCCGGGTACAATCCCTCCGGTTGCCGTAACTGCCCGTCCGGCCTGACTGGAATCCCGTCCCAAAGCTCGACGTGGGAGCCGAGCGGCCGCCGGAGTTCTAGAACACTCTGACGTTTGAAGGAGGCGCCGTGCGGAGTCGCGTGCCCCGGTACCACCAGATCGCGGAAGCCCTGCGCGACACGATCGGCTCGGGCCGCATCGGCCCTGGCGAGCGCCTTGACAACCAGCGCCGTTTGGCGATGGACTTCGGCGTCACCCTCATGACCCTCCGCCAGGCGCTCGAGGTGCTGGAACGCGACGGCCTGATCACGCGGCGGCACGGCCTCGGCACCTTCGTGGCGGCGCCGTCAGTCGACTACGACATCCTCCACTTCCGCGCCTTCGCCGGCGATCTCACGGCGGTCGGCGAGAACGTCGCCACGCGCTTCCTCCGCACGCAGACCGCCCGGGCCGACCGGCACGCGGCGCGCGAGCTCGGGCTCGAACCCGGCGCCCGCGTCTTCGTGCTCGAGCGCTTGAGGCTGGTGGACGGCCATCCCACGAGCTTCCAGGCGTCGCACCTGCCCGCTGCGCTCGGCGAGGAGGTGGCGAAGGCCGACCTCGCGGTCACGCCGCTCCGCCAGGTGCTGGCCTTCAAGCTCGGCATCGAGATCACGTCCGCGCGTGAGACCGTCTCCGCCGAGACGCTGCCCGCCCGCGCGGCGCGCGAGCTCGGCTGCGCTCCAGGCGTGCCGTGCTTCCGCTCCGACCGCGTCTCGACCGACGCCGAATCGCGACCCATCGTGTACGACCGGGTGTTCATCCCCGGCGACCGCTTCCGGATCACGCGCCAACTCCACTACGACAGGAGCGCCACGGCATGAAGATTCTCGTGATGATCAAGCAGGTACCGGACACAGCGACCCAGGTCAAGATCGGGCCGGACGGGAAGGCCATCGATACGGCCGGCATCACCTGGATCGTCTCTCCCTATGACGAGTACGCGCTCGAGGAGGGGCTCCGGATCAAGGAGAAGCGCGGGCAGGGCGAGGTCGTGGCCGTCGCCCTCGGCCCCGACCGTGTCAAGGAAGCGCTGCGGTCGTGCCTCGCCATGGGCGCCGACCGCGCTATTCACCTGAACGATCCCGCCTGGGAGCGGGCCGATACGCTGATGACGGCGCGCGCGCTCGCAGCCGCGATCAAGCAGGAGGCGCCGGCATTGGCGCTCTTCGGACGCCAGGCCATCGACGACGATATGGGGGCGGTGGGCGCGGCCGTCGCCGAGTTGCTCGGTTGGCCCTGCGCGTCCTGGATCATGGAGGAGTCGGTGGACGAGGCGGGCAAGGCCATCCGCGTCGGCCGCCAGGTCGAGGGGGGGCTCGAGCTGTTCGACCTGCCGCTGCCCGCGGTGGTGTCGGCCCAGAAGGGGTTGAACGAGCCGCGGTACCCGACGTTGAAGGGCATCATGGGAGCCAAGAAGAAGGAGATCAAGGACGTCAAGGCCGCCGATCTCGGCCTCACGGCCGAGGCGCCGGCGCTGTCGGTCATCAAGCTCGAGACGCTGCCGCCGCGACCCCCAGGGCGCATCATCCAGGGCGAGGCGGCCGACGCTGCCAAGGAACT
Source organism: Candidatus Rokuibacteriota bacterium (assembly GCA_016179165.1). Taxonomy (GTDB): domain Bacteria; phylum Methylomirabilota; class Methylomirabilia; order Rokubacteriales; family CSP1-6; genus AR37. The sequence goes on from JACORX010000319.1 coordinate 10,007, forward strand.
TGTCCGCGCCCTTCGCGAAGACGCGAAGGCCATCTAGAACACCAAAAGGGAGATACGAACGTCATGGCGGGTTCTTTCTGGTGCTTGGTCGAAGACGACAGGCAGGGCAATCCGAAGAAGGTCATGGCGGAGGTGCTGGGCGAGGCTGGGAGGCTTGCTTCGCAGGCGGGCGGCCAGGCGGAGGCGGTGTGGCTGACCGACAAGGCCACCGAGGCCGGCATCAAGCAGCTCGGTGAGTGGGGCGCGAAGCGCGTCCTGCTCCTCGAGAACCCCGCGTTCGCTCCGTACCGCGGGGAAGTGTGGGCCCCGGTGCTCGCGGAGCTCTGCCTGAAGGAATCGCCGCAGGCTTTCTTCGGCGCGGTGACGGCGCGGCAGCGCGAGGCGATGGCGCGCCTCGCCGCCCGTCTCGGCGCCGGGCTGTCGGCCGATTCCACGGCGTTGGCGCTCGAGGACGGCACGCTGGTCGCCACGCGGCCGGTCTATGCGGGCAAGCTGCTCTCGAAGATGACGTGGGCGAAGATGCCGTGGCTCGCGACGCTCAGGCCCAACGTCTTCAAGCCGGCCGATTCGCAGCAGGGAGCGGTGGCCCCGGTGGAGAAGCCCGCGGTCACGCTGCCCGCCGCCGTCATGAGCCTGGTGGAGCGCCGCGAGGACTCTTCCACGGGGCTGCCGGAGCTGGCCGAGGCCGAGATCATCGTTTCCGGCGGTCGCGGGCTCAAGGGGCCGGAGAACTTCGCCATCCTGGAATCGCTCGCGAAGGCGATCGGAGCGGCCGTCGGCGCCTCGCGCGCGGCGGTGGACGCCGGGTGGCGGCCGCACCGCTTCCAGATCGGCCAGACGGGGCGCACCGTCTCGCCGAAGCTCTACCTGGGCTTCGGCATCTCGGGCGCCATCCAGCACCTGGCAGGGATGCGGACGTCCAAGGTGATCTGCGCCATCAACAAGGACCCGGAGGCGCCGATCTTCAAGATCGCCGACTACGGCATCGTGGGCGACCTCTTCGAGGTCGCGCCGCTCCTCGAGCAGGAATTCAAGAAGCTGCTGGAGAAATAGATCGCTGGAGAACGATGAACGTCGAGCTCACTGACGAGCAGAAGATGATCCAGGCGGTGGCCAGGGACTTCGCCGAGAAGGAAGTCCGCCCCATCGCCGAGGTCATCGACCGCGAGGCGCGCTTTCCGCGGGAGACCGTGCGGCGCATGGGCGAGCTCGGGCTCATGGGCATCGCCGTGGCCGAGGCCTGGGGCGGGAGCGGCGGCGACACCGTCGGGTACGCGGTGGCGCTTGAAGAAGTGTCGCGCGCCTGCGCCTCGCACGGGGCCATCATGTCCGTCAACAACTCGCTCTACTGCGACCCCATCGCCAAGTTCGGCTCGGAGGAGCAGCGGCGGCGCTTTCTGACACCCTTCGCAGCGGGGCACAAGCTCGGCTGCTTCTCGTTGACCGAGCCCGAGGCGGGCTCCGACGCAACCAACCAGAGCACGCTCGCCCGCCGCGACGGCGACGCGTACGTCCTCGACGGACGGAAGATCTTCGTCACCAACGGAAGGGAGGCCGCCGCCGCCCTCGTCTTCGCCCAGACGGACCGGGCCAAGGGCCCTCGCGGGATCAGCGCCTTTCTCGTCGAGAAGGGCACCCCGGGCTTCACCGTCGTCAAGACGGAGGACAAGCTCGGCATCCGCGCCTCCGACACCGCCGAGTTTCTCTTCGAAGGCTGCCGAGTGCCTGCGTCGGCGCGGCTCGGAGAGGAGGGGCAGGGGTTCAAGATCGCGATGATGGCGATCGACGGCGGCCGCATCGGCGTCGCCGCGCAGGCCGTCGGCATCGCCGCCGCGGCGTACGAGGCCGCGCTCGGCTACGCGCGCGAGCGCAAGAGCTTCGGCGTGCCGATCGGCCGGCACCAGATGGTCCAGTGGATGCTGGCCGACATGGCGACGGCCATTGAGGCGGCGCGCCTGCTCACGCTGCGCGCGGCATCCCTCAAGGACGGGGCCGAGCCCTTCGGGCCCCAAGCGGCGATGGCCAAGCTCTTCGCGTCCGAGATGGCCATGCGCGTCACGACGGACGCCGTGCAGGTCCACGGCGGCTACGGCTTCATCAAGGAGTACCAGGTCGAGCGGCACTTCCGGGACGCGAAGATCACGCAGATCTACGAGGGCACCTCGCAGATCCAAAAGCTCGTCATCGCCCGACACCTGCTCTCGGGCGCGGCGGCGGGCTCTTAGTCAGCCGGGAGAGAGACCATGGCTGAGGGCAAGGAGCGCTGGGAGAAGGAGACCTACGGGCCGTTCGTCGGCGGCTCGCCGGAGAGGGCCGTGCCGTACGAGTCGCTCTCCGGCATCCCCATCCAGCCGCTCTACACGCCGGAGGACCTCACGGGCTGGCGGTACGAGGACAAGCTCGGGTACCCGGGCGAGTTCCCCTACACGCGCGGGCCGTACCCGTCCATGTACCGCGGCAAGCTCTGGACCATGCGGATGTTCGCGGGCTTCGGAAGGCCCAAGGACACCAACGTCCGGTTCAAGTACCTCCTCGAGCAGGGGCAGACGGGACTCAGCACCGCCTTCGACATGCCCGCCCTCATGGGCTACGACGCCGATCATGCGCGCGCACGCGGCGAAGTGGGGCGCGAGGGCGTCTCGGTCTCGACGCTCGCCGATTTCGAAGAGCTGTTCCGCGACATCCCGCTCGACCGGGTCACGACGTCGATGACGATCAACTGCACGGCCTCCGTGGCTCTCGCCATGTACCTGGCGCTGGCCGACAAGCAAGGCGTGCCGTGGGACAAGATCGGCGGCACCATGCAGAACGACATGCTCAAGGAGTTCATCGCGCAGAAGGAGTGGATCTCGCCGCCGGAGTCGGCGGTGCGCATCGTGGTGGACACGATCGAGTTCTGCTCGCAGCACGTGCCGAAGTTCAATCCGGTCTCGATTTCCGGCTACCACATCCGCGAGGCGGGCTCGACGGCCGTCCAGGAGCTTGCCTTCACGCTCGCCGACGGGTTCGGGTACGTGGAGGCGTGCCGGAAGCGCGGGCTCGACGTCGACTCCTTCGCCCCCCGCCTCAGCTTCTTCTTCGACATCCACAACGACTTCTTCGAGGAGATCGCCAAGCTGCGGGCGGCGCGCCGCATCTGGGCGACGGTCATGCGAGAGCGGTTCGGCGCGAAGAAGGCGGAGTCCATGCGCCTCCGGACCCATACTCAGACGGCGGGCGTCTCCGCGACGGCCCAGCAGCCGCTCAACAACATCGCCCGCGTGGCGATCCAGGCGCTGGCGGCGGTCCTCGGAGGCGCGCAGTCGCTGCACACCAACTCCTTCGACGAGGTGCTGGCCCTGCCCACCGAGGAGGCCGTGACCGTGGCGCTGCGCACCCAGCAGATCATCGCCGAGGAGACGGGCGCGCCGCTGACGATCGACCCGCTCGGCGGCGCCTACTTCCTCGAGCGCCTGACGAACCAGATGGAGGAGCAGGCGATGGCCTATATCCGGAAGATCGACGGGATGGGCGGCATCATCCGCGCGATCGATTCGGGCTACCCGCAGCAAGAGATCGCGGACGCCGCCTACCGCTACCAACTCCTGGACGACCGTGGCGAAAAGATCGTGGTGGGCGTCAACAAGTACGTCATGGTCGACGAGAAGCCGGTCGAGTGCCTCAAGCTCGACGAGGCCATGGAGCGCGGGCAGGTCGAGAGCGTGAAAGCGCTCAAGGCTTCGCGCGATTCGGCCAAGGTCGAGAAGCGCCTCAAGCAGCTGGCCGACGCGTGCCGGGGCGGCCAGAACGTCATGCCGGTGTTGGTGGACGCCGTCAAGGACTACGTCTCGCTCGGCGAGATCTCCGACGTCTACCGCCAGGTCTTCGGCCTCTACCGGGAACCGATCATCTTTTAGGGGGGCGGCACCATGTCCGACGCGATCAGGATCGTCAAAGCGACGACCCACAAGCCCAAGCCGAAGGACTCGGACCTGGGCTTTGGGACCCTCTTCACCGATCACATGTTCGTCGCCGACTTCCAGGAGGAGAAGGGGTGGTACGACCCGCGGGTCGAGCCGTACGGGCCGATCCCGCTCGATCCGGCCGCGGCCGTGCTGCACTACGCCCAGGCGATCTTCGACGGGCTCAAGGCCTTCCGCGGGGTGGACGGCAAGGTGCGGCTCTTCAGGCCGCAGAAGCACGTGCAGCGCATGAACCATTCGGCGGCGCAGATGTGCATCCCGCCTCTCGACCCGGAGCTCACCCTTCGCTCGCTCGTAACGCTGGTTGGAATCGAGCGCGACTGGGTGCCGAAGACCGTCGGCACCTCGCTGTACGTCCGCCCGACCATCATCGCCAGCGAGGCTTTCCTCGGGGTGCGTCCGGCGAAGTCGTACATCTACTTCGTCATCCTCTCGCCGGTGGGCGCCTATTACCCCGAGGGCATGGCGCCGGTGAAGATCCGCGTCGAGGAGAAGCACGTGCGCGCCGTCGAGGGCGGCCTGGGCAGCGCCAAGACCGGCGCCAACTACGCCGCGAGTCTCATGGCGGGTGAAGAGGCCAAGCACGAGGGCTTCACGCAGGTCCTGTGGCTGGACGGCGTGCACCGCAAGTATATCGACGAGGTCGGGACCATGAACATCATGGTCAAGATCGCCGGTGAGGTGATCACGCCTCCGCTCGGCGGGACCATCCTGCCCGGCGTCACGCGCGACTCGGTGCTCACGCTGCTCCGCGAGTGGGGCGCCGGGGTCAGCGAGCGCCAGATCTCCATTGACGAAGTCGTGGCGGCGCACAAGGCAGGCACGCTCGACGAGGTCTTCGGGACGGGCACGGCGGCCGTGATCTCGCCGGTGGGCGAGCTCGCCTACAAGGGGCATCGCATGGTCGTCGGCGGCGGCAAGATCGGGCCGACCACCCAGAAGCTCTACGATGCCATCGTCGGCATCCAGTACGGCACCGCGCCGGATACGCGCGGCTGGACGCTGGAGGTCTAGCTCAATGGCCGACTGCGTCTTCTGCATGATCCGGGACGGGAAGATCCCGTCCGCGAAGGTCTACGACGACGAGCGGACGCTCGCCTTCATGGACATCAACCCGCTCACCCGCGGACACTGCCTCGTCGCCACCAAGGCGCATGCGGCGACGCTCTACGACGCGGAGGTGGAGGACCTCAAGGCCGCCATCACTACAGCCAAGAAGGTCGCCGGGGCGCTGCGGAAAGCGCTCAGCCCCGACGGGCTCAACGTGCTGCAGGCCAACGGCACGGCGGCCTTCCAGTCCGTGCCCCATTTCCACCTGCATCTGATCCCCCGCTGGACCGGCGACGGCAAGGGCTTCGACTGGAAGCTCGTCCCGGGCAACCGCGAGGAGATCATGGGCACCGCGGACCGCATCCGCGCCATGTTCGGGTAGCGGAGGATTCCATGGCCGAGCGCAAGATTCGGGTGGTGGTGGCCAAGCCGGGCCTCGACGGGCACGACCGCGGCGCCAAGATCGTCGCGCGGGCGCTCCGCGACGCGGGCTTCGAGGTCATCTACACGGGGCTCCACCAGACGCCCGAGCAGATTGTCGCGACGGCCGTCCAGGAGGACGCCGACGCCGTCGGGCTGAGCGTGCTCTCGGGTGCCCACAACTACCTCTTCGCGCGCGTGCTGGAGCTGCTCAGGGAAAAGGGCGCGGACGACATCGCCGTGTTCGGGGGCGGAATCATCCCGGCCGAGGACATCAAGGGGCTCAAGACCATGGGGGTGAAGGAGCTTTTCACGCCCGGCACCTCGACCCAGGACATCATCCGCTTCGTCCGCGAGAACATTCGAGCTACCGTATGATCCTGGTGCGGACGGTCCGCCGGCGGCGCGAGCCGGGGGTGCCTTCCTCCGCGAAGACCTCCTCGCCTAGACGCGCCACCTCGCTCGGGCGCCTCCGCCTGCCCCCCATCCCCCAGAGGGGGTGCGCTCGCCGCCCCGCCTGCGGCGGGACGGCTCGCGCGGCGGAGGCGCCCTGCGCTTCGGGGCGCGCTACGGCTCGTCGGATTCGCTCCGGAAGGCACCCCCGGCTCGCGCCGCCTACCCGCGTGTCGGTAGGGATCGGACGACGGCACCCTGCCTCCCCCCGGTGGCCGGCGGTTGCCCGGCGGCCGACGGTTGAGACGGAGCGAGGCTGTGGATTTTGAGCTGACGCGGGAGCAGCGGGCGGTCCGGGCCATGGCCCGCGAGTGGGCGCTCGCCGAGGTCGCCCCCGTGATCCACCGCTACGACGAGGCCCACGAGTTCCCCCACGAGCTCCTCCAGAGCCTCGGCAAGACCGGGCTCCTGGGTGCGCTCGTGCCGGAGGAATACGGCGGCGCCGCGCTCGACTACGTCTCGTATGCGCTGGCCGTCGAGGAGATCAACCGCGTCGACGCCTCGGTGGGCATCACGATGTGGGCCCACAACTCCCTCTGCACCAACCACATCGCACTCTTCGGCTCGAAGGAGCAGAAGGCGGCGTACCTGCCTCGCCTGGCGCGCGGCAAGGCGCTGGGCGCCTGGGGGTTGACCGAGCCGGGATCGGGATCGGACGCCGCGGCAATGACGTCGCGAGCCATCCGCGAGGGTGACCATTTCGTCTTGAACGGCAGCAAGGCCTTCATCACGAATGCCGGGGTAGCGGAGGTCGCCGTCGTGATGGCTGTCACCGATCCGGCGAGTGGCAACAAGGGCATCTCCGCCTTCGTGCTCGAGCGGGGCATGCAGGGGTTCAGCGCCGGCCGCCCCTACCGGAAGCTCGGGCTCCATGCCTCGAACACCGCCGAGCTCATCTTCGACAGCGTTGCCGTGCCAGCCGCCAACCTCGTGGGCGAGCTCCACAGGGGCTTCGTCAACACCATGCAGGTGCTCGAGGGCGGCCGCGTTGCCATGGCCGCCATGGCCGTCGGCATCGCGCAGGCCGCGCTCGACCAGGCGCTCGTATACATGAAGCAGCGGCGGGCTTTCGGCAAGACGCTGGCCGAGTTCAACGGGCTCCAGGGCATGATCGCCGACATCGGCACGGAGGTCGAGGCCGCGCGCCTCCTCACGCTCCGCGCCGCGGCCCTCAAGGATGCGGGACGGCCGGCGAAGACGGCCGCATCGATGGCAAAGGTCTTCGCGTCCGAGGTCGCGATGAAGGCTGCCAGCAAGGCGCTGCAGATCCACGGCGGCGCCGGCTACATCACGGAGTTCCCCATCGAGCGCATCTTCCGCGACGCCAAGCTGACCGAGATCGGCGAGGGCACCTCGGAGATCCAGCGCATGGTCATAGCCCGCGACATCCTGGGCTTCCATCAGGAACGGGCGTCGCCGTGACGCAGCCGAGCGTGCTCTACAA
>JACORX010000311.1 GCA_016179165.1 Candidatus Rokuibacteriota bacterium
CCGCGGAACGGGATGATGCGCACCTCGGGGCGGATGCCCATGAGCCGCGCGACCTCGTCGGAGTAGAGCCCCGCGCAATTGACGAGGAAGCGGCTCTCGACCCCGCCCCGCGCCATCTCGAGCACGAGCCCCTGCCCCGTGCGGCGGATGGCCGTGACGCCCGCGCCCGTCATGATCTCGACGCCGCGGGTCTTCAGCAGCTCGCCCATCTTCCCGGCGACCTGGACATAGTCCACGATGCCGGTTTCCGGCACGAGAAGCGCACGCACGGCCCGGCAGTGGGGCTCGTAGCCTTTGATCTCCGGTCCTTCCAGCACCTTGAGCCCGCTGAGCCCGTTGGCCTCGCCGCGCTCGTGGATGCTCTGGAGCCTGCCGAGCTCGCTGGGGTCCGTCGCGACGATCAGCTTGCCGCAGGGCTCCCAGTGAATGCCGTGCTCGGTGCAGAAGGCCTTCATGAGCCGGGCGCCCTCGGCGCAGAGTCGCGCCTTGAGCGAGCCCGGCTTGTAGTAGATGCCCGAGTGGATGACACCGCTGTTGTGCCCGGTCTGGTGCGCGGCAATCTTCGGCTCCTTGTCGAGGAGCACGAGGCGCGCGCGCGGGTAGCGGTCCGTCAGGGCGATCGCGGTGGCGAGGCCGACGATGCCCCCGCCGATGATCGCGATGTCCGAGGCCTGAGTCACGGGCGCCAGGATATCAGCCCGCGACGCGTTTGGCCAGACGGCGCTCGCCTCGCTGGGTGTACCCGGCACGTTCCGGAAGCTTCTCACTGGCCTCTCTCATTCTTCCCACGCTCGCAGCGCCCAGCCGGGGTATATGGCCTAACGCGTGATCTGCCGCAGGCACAGCCGCCCCTTCAGAAGCCGCACGTTCCGGTCGTTGAGAGCGTAGCGCACCGTGCGCCCGTCGATCCGCTTCGCGCACTGTACAAACTGCGTCGCCGGGATATGCTTCCATCGCCCCTTCCGGTAGGTCAAAATGTCGAATCGGGCTTTGATGAGCTTCGCGAATAGCTTCGGGCTCCAGCCCCCGCGGTCGAACACCACCGTGACCCGGCGGCGCGGCCCCACCAGGGATCTGATCTCGGCGGCCAGTGCGGGCAGCATCTGGACCAACCCCTCGTTGAACTCAGCCGTCACCACGAATAAGGGATCCCCGTGCGTGTCGTTGATCCAGTAGTCTGTCGTCGCGGGCAAAGACATCCGCATCTGCGTGACGTGCGCCTTCGGTAGCCTGCGGTTGCCGTGGTAGACACGCACGTGTCCATCCAGATAGAGGAAGCCCAGGGCCCTCCCACGCCGTGCCACACGCCTTTGGGCGAGCGTGCGGCCGAAGACCTCGGCCCTCCCGTAGGCCGCCAGCCGGGTCAGCTTGCGTCGCAGCGTCTTGACCTCCGGCCCCCGGTCCAAGCCCAGCACCCGGCCCAGGTCCACGGGCGCGCGCTCCTTGAGCCCCTCCGGTCGCTTGATCCGCAGCAGCGCCATCAACAGCAACGCCATCATCGTCGTCCGCAGCCCGTAGAACGCCGGCCCGATGTGGCCGTACACCTCCTCCGCCACCGAGAAGATGCCACTGTGCGTCAGCGCCGGAACCGCCAGGAGCACCCCCGCACGGGGGATACGGCGGCTGGGGGTGAAGATCGGCTCCGCGTCCTCCAGCTTGCCCAGCCGGGCCAGTAGTCGGTCGAGCAGGCGATACGTCGGGTCCGTGTCCAAACTCGGAGCTGACACGACACCGCCCCCGTCGTCCTGGACCGTACCGGCCACGCTGCTTGTCGTCGCAGGCTTGTCCACACGCGTCAACCACTTGCTCACGGCGCTCTTGCTGACACCGAGCACGATGCGCGATATCCCGAACGACCACCCCTGCGTGCCGCAACGCCTTGGCGGTCCGCACCCATGGGCTGGGCGTAGACCGCGCGCCGTGCCGCGGGCCATCTGGCCGACCCAACGCGGACATCCCGCCCGTTTCGAAGCCTCGCTGGTAGCGTCGCAACGTCCGCGTCGAACACCCGAACGATCGAGCCACATCGTTCTGATCCGCATACCCGCACCGCACCAAGCTGACCATTGCGTAGGCTGCTGCCGTGCGGTCTCCTTCCACCCAGTGATACATCGGAAGACCCGCGATATACACGACGCGGACCGTGCGCGCTATTTTCAACGAGCATCGTCCGTTGATCGGTATCGTCCCCGGGTTCGGCACCGCCCTCACGTCTAACTCCGGCTGGTCGCTCGAATGCGTCATCCGGACATGCTACGTGCCTCAGGCTGGACGCTAAAGCGGACAGGTTATCGTGGACACGCAGGTGCCCTATCCCGCGCATGATTGCGACGAGGAATGTCTCGCACCATCCCAAAAAGCGGACAGGTTTTCGTGGACAAGCCATGGCCATGTCCACGATCTTCTCCGTCGGGCGTGCCCGGCTATGTCAGGAGGTCTGGATTCTGAGCAGCCGTTCCTGCGGGAGGGCGCCGGCCAGTGTCACGGCGCGGCCGAGACCGAGGCTGTCGATCTGCCGGGTCAGCGCCGCGCCCTCGGGGCCGTCGCCCACGACGACGCAGCGGAAGGCGACGCCACGATCCCGGAGCGCCGCGCACGCATCGACCAGATGTCGGAAGCCCTTCTTCTCCACCAGCCGCCCGACGGCGAGCACCAGCTCGGGGTCAGGGGAAGCGGCGGGATCGGGCGCCAGGCGCTCCAGATCGAGCCCGTTGTAGAGCCGGGCGATCTTCGCCGCCCGCCCTGCGCCGAACCGTTGCTTGAGGTACCGAAGGTTGTAGTCGGACACGGTCACGACGAACCGCGCGTCGCGGATCTTCCTGGCGAGGGCGGCGTGATCGACGCTGGCGTGGAAGATGTCCTTGGCATGCGCGGTGAACGAGTAGGGGATGTCGGACACCCGGCTCGCGATCCGCGCGACCGTCGTCGCCCCGGTGGCGAAGTGGGCGTGCAGGTGCGTGATGCCGCGGCCCCGCGCCAGCGTCGCAAGCGCCACGGCCTTGATGGCGAGGACCGCCTCGGCGGCGGCGGGCAAGAGATCGGCCAGGGACCGCTCGGGACCCATCTGCCGCCCGTCGCCCTCGCGGAATGCCCAGCTTTCGAGCGCGGCCCGGCCCGGCAGATACGTCACCGGCGCGCGCAGGGCGGACACGAGTTGATGGCGAAGCTCCTGCCGAAGCTCCTTGAGGGAGAAGATCTCGACGGCCAGGCCCTGGCGTTCCAGGGCGAGCACCTCGTTGACGATGAACGTCTCGGACAGCCGGGGGAAGCGCTTGACGACGTACCCGATCTTCGGGGCGCCGGTGGACGGGGTCGCGATCGCTCGCAAGGCCATGGCTCACTCGTACCGCAGCGCGTCGATGGGATTGAGGCGCGCGGCCTTTCGGGCCGGATAGAAACCGAAGAAGACACCCACGATGCCGGCGAAGCCGACTGCGAGCCGATCACGTCCGGTTGGATCACCGTGCTCCAGCCGGCGAAGTGCCCGATGGCGAACGACGCCCCGAGGCCCAGGGCCGCGCCCAGGCCGCCGCCGAGGAGCGACAGCGTGACCGCCTCCAGCAGGAACTGGGTCAGGATGTCGCGACCCCGGGCGCCGACCGCCATGCGCAGGCCGATCTCCCGCGTCCGCTCGATCACCGAGACCAGCATGATGTTCATGATGCCGATGCCTCCCACCACCAGAGACACCGAGGCGATCGCAGCCAGCAGCAGCGTCAGCACCCGGGACGACTCCTCCTGTGCCTCGAGCACGTCCGCGAGGTTCCGGAGCCAGAAGTCGTCCTCCTCGTTCGGCTTGAGGCGGTGGCGCTGTCGGAGGAGCTGCCGCATCTGCTCCTCCGCCTCCGTCATGTCGCCGGCTTCCCCTACCTTGACCGTGATCGCGTGCACCGCCCCCGGATTGCTCCGGCTCGTGCCCAGCACCTTCTGCTTGGCGGTGGTGATCGGCACGAGGATCACGTCGTCCTGGTCCTGGCCGGAGTTCGACTGCCCCTTGGGTTCGAGCTCGCCCACCACGGTGAACGGCACCTTGTTGACGCGGATGATCTGGCCCACGGGGTCGGCGCCGGCGAAGAGGGTCTGCGCGACGCTCTGGCCGACCAGCGCCACCTTGGCCGCGCCATCCTCCTCCTCCTTGGAGAACAGCTTGCCGGCGGTCACGTCCCAGTCGCGCGCCTCGAAGTACTGGAGCGTCACCCCGTAGACGGTCGTGCCCCAGTTGAGATTGCCGTACTCGACCTGCAACGACCCGCGCACCATGGGCGCCGCGGCGACCGCGCCGGGCACTTCCTTCTCGATGGCGCGGGCGTCATCCTCGGTGATGGTCAGGCGCGTGCCGCGGCCGAGCCGGGCGCCTCCCTGGGTAGCCGCGGCCGAGCGGACCATGATCACGTTGGCGCCCAGGCTCTGGATCTGCTCCGCCACCCGCGCCTGCGCGCCGGCGCCGACGGCGACCATGGCGATGACCGCGCCCACGCCGATGATGACGCCCAGCATGGTCAGGAGCGTCCGCAGCAGATTGACGCGGAGCGCGTGAAGCGCGCTCTGGGCGATGAGCCAGGGGTTCATGCCGCGGCCTCCGGCTCCGCGGGCCGCGTCCCGAGCAGGTTTCTGGCGTCGACGGCCGCACCCCGGGCCTCGTCGCGCACGAGTCGACCATCGCGGAAGCCGAGCACGCGGCCGGTGAAGCGGGCGATGTCCTCATCGTGGGTGACGATGACCACCGTGATGCCGCCGCGGTTCAGCTCCTGGAGCTGTGCCATCACCTCGATGCTCGTGCGCGTGTCGAGATTGCCCGTCGGCTCGTCGGCCAGGACCACGACGGGGTCGTTGACGAGCGCGCGGGCGATGGCGACCCGCTGCTGCTGCCCGCCGGAGAGCTGGGCCGGGTGATGGTCCTCGCGGTCGGCGAGACCGACCAGGTGGAGCTTGGCGCGCGCCTGCTCCCGCCGCTCGCCGGAAGACCGGCTGGTGTAGAGCATGGGCAGCGCCACGTTGTCCAGCGCGCTGCGCCGGGCCAGGAGGTTGAAGCCCTGGAAGACGAAGCCGATCTTGCGGTTGCGGATCCCCGCCAGCTCGTCGCGCGAGAGGCCGGACACGTCGCGGCCCTCGAGGAGATACTGGCCGGCGGTGGCCCGGTCGAGGCAGCCCACCAGGTTCATGAAGGTGGACTTCCCGGAGCCGGACGGCCCCATGACGGCCACGAGCTCACCCGCCTCGATCCGCACCGAGACGCCGCGCAGCGCGTGCACCACGTGGGTGCCGACCCGGTAGTCCTTGCTCAGATCCCCACCTCGATGACCGCGGTCGCCCCGCCCCTCGCCATGTCGCGGGCGCCCCGGTTCAGAACTTCGCCTGCGCGCCGCGCTGGCCGGCTCGGGCGGGTCGCCGGTCGGCGAGCCCGATCACGAGCTCCTGCCCCTCGCGAAGATCGCCGGCGAGGACCTCGGTGGCGCTGCCGTCGCTGATGCCGAGCTGGACAGTCACCGGCCGGGGATCGCCGCCGGGGGCGAGCACGTGCACGCGCCCCGCCACACCACCGGCGGCGCCGTCTCGGCCCGCCGGGCGCTGGGCCGCCCACTGGTCGTAGCGCACCCGCTGATCGGCGATGAGCAGCTCGCGGATGCGCCGGTCGGCGTCCTCGCGCACCTCCTCGCGCCGGGCCCGGCGCCCCGCCCGCTCGGCCTTGGACAGCTCCTCGCCGCCCGGGAGCGCTTCGAGCTTGTCGCGCCGTTCGCGGACGATGCGCTCGAGCGCGCCCCGCTGGTCCGCGCCGAGCCCGAGGTCCTGGGCCAGCCGTGCCCATTTCTCGTCGCCCGTGCCCTCTGCCGTTCCGCCGCTCCGGTCGCCGGCTGGGCCGTCGGGCCGGTTCGTCCTCGCGGCATCACCGTCGCCTCCGCCCAACCGCACGCGCAGCGCGGCATTGGGCACCTTCAGGACACCGGCCTTCTCGGCGGTGACGACCCGGACATTGGCAGTCATGCCCGGCAGCAGCTTGAGCTCCGGGTTCTGCGCGGACACCACGACGTTGTAGCTGACCACGCCCTGACTCACCTGGGGGGCGCGGCGGATCTGCACCACCTCGCCCTGGAACGTCTTCCCGGGGAAGGCGTCCACGGTGAACGTGGCGTGCTGGCCAACCTGGAGGCGCCCTATATCGGCCTCGAGAACATCGGTCTCGACCTGCATGCGCGATAGGTCCTGGGCGATCGTGAACAGCGTGGGCGCCTGCAGGCTCACGGCCACCGTCTGCCCGACGTCCACGCTTCGCGACACGACGATACCGGCGACCGGCGCACGGATCACCGTATTGTTCAGGTCAACCTGCGCCTGGGCGAGAGCCGCCCGTCGCTGCTCGACCGCCGCGATGGCGGACTGGAGCTGGGCCTGAACGGCTTCAACTCGGCGACGACCCGATGGGAGGAACCTGCCAGCGCCACCACCACCATCGACGCTCCCGGCAGTCATGGCCCGCCGTTAGACCGACGGCGGGCGCGGAGCAGTCCGGGTGGCGATCTGTCGGAGCGTGTGGTCCGCGCGGCACAGCGCGCGAAGGGTCGAGTCTTGGCGCACACGGGCGCCGCCCTTTCGGCGGTCCCGCCCCCGTGGTAAGCTCCCGCCCAAGTCGCAGCCCCGCCGACGGCGAGGGCGAGTCGAGTTGGGGGCGCCAGACCGGAGGAGGATATGCTCCGATTCATCCTCTCTCGCGTCGGACAGACCATCGCCGTGCTCTTCACGGTGTCGGTGATCATCTTCGCCCTCATGCGGATGATTCCCGGCGATCCCGTCCTCATGATGCTGGGGGAGGACTTCACCCAGGATGCCTACCAGCGTCTGCGGGCCCAGTTCGGGTTCGACCGCTCCATCGTCACGCAGTACCTCCTCTGGCTCGGGAACATTCTCGCTGGGGACTTCGGCGACTCCTATCTCAACCACGAACGCGTGAGCCGCCTGGTCTTCGATGCCTTCCTGCCGACGCTCTCGCTGGTTGTGGCCAGCGTGATCGTCGGGATCCTCATCGCGATGCCCTCGGGCCTCATCGCGGCCATGCGCAAGGACAGCGCCTGGGACTACGGGTCCATGGGCTTCGCCATCGTCGTCTACTCGATGCCGAGTTTCTGGAAGGGGATCATCCTCATCTGGATCGGGAGCGTGTACCTGGGGTGGTTCCCGGCCATGGGCTACGTGCACCCCTGGGCCGACTTCTGGCCGGCGATGTGGCGACTGGCGCTGCCGGCGCTGACCCTGGGCACCTTCTTCTCCGGACTGGTCGCTCGCATCATCCGGTCGAGCCTGCTCGAGGTGCTCGACCAGGATTACATCAAGGCCGCCCGGGCCAAGGGCGTCCGTCAGGCCGCGCTGGTCTACAAGCACGCGCTGTCCAATGCCCTCATCCCGGTGGTGACGGTGATCGGGCTCCAGTTCGGCGCGCTGCTCGGCGGCGCCGTGCTCACGGAGACGGTCTTCA
>JACORX010000345.1 GCA_016179165.1 Candidatus Rokuibacteriota bacterium
GAGCACGATGTACATGTTCGTGGCGTCGTTGGCCGTGGTGGCGATGAGCCCGCGCGCGCGCCGGACGCCGGCCCGCTCCAGCACCGCGTCGTCGGTGGCGTCGCCCTGCTGGCAAAGCCACCCCTGCTCCGCGGCCTGGCGCAGGGCGCCCTCCCCGGGGTCCACGACGAGGAAGGGCGCGCGCGCCTCGTGGAGCTCCTGCGCGGCCTGCCGTCCCACGCGGCCGAGGCCGGCCAGGATGATGTGCCCGCTCAGCGCCTCGATGAGCTTCTCCATCTTGCGTCTCCCCGTGGGATCCGCCAGCCGCACCGCGACGAGGTACTCCATCACCACGCCGAAGGTGTAGAAGAGGCTGCCGACCCCGACGATCGCGATGAACATTGTAAAGATGCGGGCGGCCGAGTTGAGCGGCTTGACCTCGCCGTACCCGACCGTGGTGATGGTCGTGACAGTCATGAAGAGCGCGTCGAGCCACGTGCCGCCAACGTCGCTCCAAAGCCAGGAGTAGCCGAGCGTCCCCCCGACCACCACCGTGGCGACTACGGCCAGCGGCAGGACGAGACGCGCCCGGAGCCTGGGGATGTCCGCGCTGTAGAAGGTCTGCACGCCGTCCGCCACGGCCCTACCTTACTCCGCAACCTCGCGCAGCGACAGCTCCCCGGCACGAGGCCGGCGCTACCGAGACAGCGTGGCCAGGGCCTGAGGGCGTCGAACGCCGGGGTTGAGGTATGCTGGCGGGCGCCATGGGGAGCATGTCGGCGGAGGTCGTGATCTGCGGCGCGGGCATCGCCGGTGTCGCCGCCGCGTATCACCTGGCGGTGCGGCGCGGAGTGCGCGGCGTGGTCCTCGTCGACGAGCGGCCGCCGCTCACGCTGACGAGCGACAAATCCACCGAGTGCTACAGGAACTGGTGGCCCGGACCAGGCGACGAGATGGTCGCCCTCATGAATCGCAGCATCGACCTCCTCGAGGAGCTGGCCCGCGAGAGCGGCAACGTCTTCCGGCTCAACCGCCGCGGCTACCTCTTCGCCACCGCCGAGGCCGGACGCGTGGCGCAGTTCGAGCGGGCGGCGCGGGAAGCCGCCGCGCTCGGCGCGGGTCCCCTGCGCCTGCACGCGATGGCGGCGAGCGACTACCGGCCGGCGGCGGCCGACGGGTTCGATTCGACGCTCAGCGGCACGGACGTCATCACGGAGCCGTCGCTTATCAAACGCTACTATCCATGGCTCGCCCCCGACACGGTGGCGCTGCTCCATGCCCGCCGCTGCGGGTGGTTCAGCGGCCAGCAGCTGGGCATGTACCTGCTCGAGCGCGCGCGCGAGCACGGAGTCCGGCTCGTCGAGGGGCGCGTGGAGCGGATAGACGCCGCGGGAGGCCGCGTGCGCGGCGTCGAGGTGCGCGGGGCGGGCGGCGCGCGGACCATCGGGGCGTCACGCGTCATCCTGGCCGCCGGCCCCCTATTAAAGGATGCGGGGCGGATGCTCGGCCTCGACCTGCCGGTCTTCTGCGAGCTCCACGCGAAGATCGCCTTCAACGACTCGCTGGGCGCCATGCCCCGCGGCGCCCCGATGACCCTCTGGGCCGATCCCATGACGGTTCCGTGGTCCGCGGATGAGCGCGCCGAGCTGGCCGCCTCCGCCAAACACCGGCGCCTCGTCGATGAGCTACCGCCTGGGGCGCACGGCAGGCCCGAAGGTGTGGGCGAGAGCACCTCCGTCCTCGGCATCTGGACGTACGACGTCGAGCCGGTGGAGCCGGCCTTTCCGCCGGCCTTCGATCCCGCGTACCAGGAAGTGGTCTTGCGCGGACTCCAGCGGATGATCCCCGCGATGACGCCCTACCTGCACCGCATGCCGCGTTGCTTCGTGGACGGCGGCTACTACACCAAGACCCGGGAGAACCGCTTCCTCGCGGGCCCCCTGCCCGTCGAGGGCGCGTATGTCATCGGCGCGCTCTCGGGCTACGGCATGATGGCGTCCAACGGCGCGGCGGATCTGCTTGCCGACTACATCGCCGAGCGCCCCCTGCCCCGCTACGCTCCGGCCTTCCGCCTCGACCGCTACGACGACCCCGCCTACCTGAAGCTCCTCGAAAACTGGGGCGACTCCGGCCAGCTCTGAGTCAAGACAGGCGAGGCGCCTCCGCCGAGAAAAAGTTACACACTGAGCGCGTAAAACATATCCTCCCGACCCCGTGAGGACCGCTCCCGGCCCAGAACTCACTGAAGTCCGCGTGGATCCGGCCCGGAAAGCCTCCGGCACGCTTCCTGCTCCCATCCGGCAGCAGGAGTGTCCGCATCTGTCGAACCTCACGGCGGAGGTGGAGCGATGCCCGATTCGATTGGCGATCTGATCGCGCTGTTCTTCGGCTTTGTGGCGCTGTGGTTCCTCGTTGGGGTCTTCTCTCATGACGTGCGATCCGGTCATCACCGGAGGTCCCCACGCGGAGTCAAGGGAGGGTCCTGAGCATGACCGCTAGACGGCGAAACGAGCGGTGGAAACTCACGGCCATCGGCGTGGCTGTCGCGATCGCGAGCGCGCTCGAGACCGGCCTGGTCGTAGCCGAATGGACCGCGCAGCCCGGTGACCAACAGGTGGCCGCGGATGATCGGACGCCGTAGGCCTGCAGCCAAAGGAGGGCTTTGAACGTGCTAGACAGCAGCTGGAACAACCCATGGAAGTTGACGAGCCTCGGGCTCGGTCTGGTGGCAGCCACGGCTCTCGCGACCGGCCTGGTCGTGGCGAACTGGACCGGTAAGGAGAGCGAGAAGTCGGCCGCGGTCGAGGCTGGCTCAGGTAGAACCGCGCCGCGCGTGGCCAGTTCGCAGGTGCCCGCGGCGGCGCCCGCCGTGCCGGTTCAGTCAGCCGTCGAGGCTTGCAACCAGTACGCTGCGAGCCAGGCCGGCCAGCGCGACAAGACCGTGGATACCGTCAAGGACGCAGGGATCGGCGCGATCGCGGGCGCCGCGCTCGGAGCGGCGGGCGGCGCCATCGCCAACGGGGGCCGGGGCGCCGGCAAGGGCGCGGCCATCGGCGGGCTCGTGGGCGCCGGCGGCGGCACGCTCTACGGCCTGAACGAGAACCAGAAGCACGACGAGCGCTACCGTGGAGCCTACGCCGCTTGCATGCGCTCTCGCGGCTACACTGGCTAGAAGTAAACGAAGGAGGCAAAATCCATGAGACACACAGCGATTCTCGCTCTCGCGTTAGGCCTCGCCGTCGCGGGCTGGGCCGCCCCGGCCGCTGCTGACAGCGCGGCGCAGGACGTGGCCTACGGGGCCGGCAGCGTGCTCGCCTCGGCGGTCTACGCGCCCTTCAAGGCGACTTTCTGCATCTTGGGCGGCATCACGAGCGGCTTCACCTTCCCCTTCGCGGGTGCGGACACCGCGGGCAAGGTCGCGACTGCCGGGTGCGGCGGCACGTGGGCCATTACCCCGGGCGTCCTGAAGGGCCAGGAGCACGTGAAGTTCGTCGGCGGCGGACAGCAGACTCCACCGCCGGTGCGCCCAGCCGTTTCCAAATAGATCCTGTGTTCTGCCGGCCGCCGCGCCCTCCGCGCTTTCCCCGGACGGGCGGCTGGCGCTCCGGTAGCACGCCGCTTGCACCTCGAAGAAAGGCATGAGACTTCCTCACCTCTTCGGCCCGGCAACACGGCCCTTTACCTTCGTGGGCTGTCTCGAGCTCCGCGAGATCCTCGGCCGCCGGGCGCGGGACGAGCGCGAGCTGATGGAGGAGCTCGAACAGATCCCGGCGGCATCGGTCTACTATCACACCCACAGCATCTTCCTCCGTCACCCCCGGATCGACGGCGCGTACCCGAATGACTTCGCCAACTGGGTGGCGACCCAGGTCCGCGACCAGGTGCTCGCGGAGCGCCTGGCGGTCGTAGACCCCTACATGCTTGGCGGCGTCGAAGAGCTCCGAGAGGAGCTTGTCTCCATCGTGGACAGCCACATCTCGGCCCTGAATCCGGTGCCGCGGATCGTCTTCGGCGATCCATTGTTCTTCGTGCAATCCCACCTCCTCGAGGTGCCCACGGGCCTCGAGGCCACCACGCTCCCGGACTTTCGCCGCTGCCTCGCCGAGGTAGACCTCTCCGCCGTGTACCTGCACACGCTGCATGCCAGGGTCCGCGGCGAGGTGGCGGGGGGCGACTTCGCGCACTGGATCGGCCGGGAGCTCGGCCGGGACTTGCTCGCCGCGGCCATCGGGCGCATCAACCCATATCTGGGCGGGCTCGCGGAGATCCGCCACGAGACGCTCCGCCTCATCGACGCCGAGCTGGAGGGAGATCACGGCAATCATGAGCGCTAGACTCAACTCCATCGAGCCCTATCGGAACGTCGCCCCACGGGGCACCGTGGACTTCCTGCTGCGCCTCGC